>JBLFZF010000049.1:0-23393 GCA_047610145.1 Salibacteraceae bacterium
TTTCCAATCAGGAGCCCCAGCCTCTATCCATTTTTTGATTAATCGAATTTCCTTCTTTGATAGGTATTTTGACAACAAGGGCATGCGATCATCGATATCCAGAAAACAACAATTTGTTATTCGTTCATACAACAAAGAGTTCTTAGGGTTTCCTGGCTCTACTCGATAAGTAAAGCTAGCCTCTTCGTTATTTTTCTTTACAGGATGATATACTAGGGTGTAATAGGCGTTATTCATGCTTGTGAAATTCGGTTCAAAGCTTCCATCGTGGCAGCCCGAGCTATAGCAATTAAGATCAAAAATATTTGAATACAAACGATCAAATGAATACCTCTTGTTCTTTTGCGCTAGGCCGTCAACATTGAAAACAGTTAGGGAAACTAATATCAATAAGAATACATTCCACTTCATTCTAGACTTTATAGATTTCGTTCAAAATGTTGCCTTGCAGCAGTTGTTTGGGAATCTCAGAATGAAAACCAAGTAAATCCGCCACGGTTGGCATAACATCAATTAATTCCCGCTCAGTATCTACCACCTTGTTCTTTTGAATTAGTCCGTCAGGGCCCAAAACCAAACAAAATAAATCCCGTGATATCTCGTCTCCAGTATGATCTACAGCCCTTCTTCCGAATTTATCAACTAGTGTGTTTCCCTCTTTATTCCTGCCAAATTCAGGTACAATTATCATTACGGTGTTCTCTTTCAAAGAAGGGTCGTTTTGTATGGTTTCCCAGATCTTATAAGTGGCAAAGTCTGCTTTGTTCAAATTATTACAATATTCAGTAAAATTTGAATGTCCAATGTCTGTTTCTTGCATATTAAACACAGTAAGTTTCGGTTTAAATTTCTTTAAAACCTCACTCGTAAAATAGGCATTATAGATGTCAGAATTTACTTTTTCGCCTAGTCCCCAAACATTTCCATTACTTGCCGCGAAGTTTTTTTCAAAGCTTCCAAAAAAGGAGCTTAATTTGCCTTGCATACTTCTTTCAGATTGAAGAGAACTTCCTCCATTTAACATTTGATAGGCCTCCGAGTCAATATCAGGTAATCCAAATGAAACATTCGACTTAAACAAATTATAAGGCTGAACCATCGTAGCGGCATAGTTGCGTCCATACCCTGAATAACTGCTCGAATAAAGAAAAGGAAATGGTCCTCCTTGGTCACTAATCCACCAAGCGCTCAAAGGGTCCTGTCCTAGAGCAGAATGCTTTCTAAAAAGTTCAAAAACTGAAGGATAAGGTAATGGCTTTAATAAAGGAACTTCGTTTTCATACCGCCCCATTATACAGGCAGCATGAGCTGTATAATGTAAAGTAACCCCTTTGTTATACTTAAACTCTTTAAACAGTACGCCTTGCTTTATTAAAGGAGTGTTTGATAATAAGGGCATCCCATGAATCCCTTCTTTAATATCGGCAGAAATGGTTAAATTATTTCCGAAAATGTGTGGCATCAAACTCCCCTCCTTTTCTTCTATTGACTCAAAACTTCTAACTCCTCCTGCTAACATGCAAACGACAACGTGTTTCACTTTAGATGAGTCATAGTCAAAAGCACTTGCCAAGGATGTTGTTAAAAGGGCACCTGTTCCTAATCCAGATAGTTTTAAAAATTTTCTTCTTTTCATAGGAACTCTCCCTTATACTCTTTACTTGTTAAAATTAAGAACAATAAATCACTTAAGTCTAGTTCCCCGTTTTGAATAGTCTTTATAAAATAATTTAACTCCAGCGATCTTGGGCTTCTATTTAACAATGCTCTATAAAGCTTAACTATATAAGTTCTTGAATTGTCCTTTAACTCTGTTTCATTGAAGATCAATTTACCCGTTTGTTTAAATTCTTTACACGTGTTTATCTGGGAAGGAGTTACAAACTCGAACGGCGTATTCGCTTTAACCCAGCTTTCCATTGAGGTGCTAAATTTTTGATAACTTCCATCTTCATTTGATGCTTTCCATTCCAAATAAAAGGTTTCATGTAAAGCTACAAATTTCGCCACTTCATCCCGGTTATTCATAGCCCAAGAATTATATACACTACAACTATTTGTTACGAAATCACAGCTATTATTCATGGATGTAAAATCATTGTCTGGTAATCCTTTTGGTAAATATTCTCCATAAATGGAGAACAACTGAATCATAGAAATAGTGGCCATTTGTTCATTTTTCATGGACTGCCAAGCAATCAAATTAAACATCATTCCGTACAACCTTTCCGAATAATTAACTCTTACATCAGGAATAGGAACATTCATGTTTTTCAAATAAACCATTTCCTGTGGTGCCCCTATTTGCTTATGGTTGATCATGTTATCTATAATCACTCCGTAAGCGTATTCCTTATCGCCTATTGAGGAATAAAAGCGCATAAAACCATCCAGCTTTTGTGTAGAAACAGGTTGTTCGTAAAGCTTAAAATGCGTTGAAGTAAGTTTGCCTCTCACATCTACCCTTCGATCAATTTGAGCAAAACCATTTTGAACATAACAAAAGCTTATTATAATATAGACTAGAATATCTACTACTCTCATATCTCTTATTTTATTGAGTTTGTCAAGATGATGAGTTTTAAGATGCAATCTAAACTATAACAATCCAATTCATTCAAATAAACAGATAACTGGTTTGTAGACATTTCCTTTAAGGTTAGTTTTTCATACCAATACTTTAATTGATATTCTACATAGCTATCATTAGAAACTAATAAGTCCAAGTAATCAATCTTTCCTTGTCCCCCTTTAAAAAATAGTATTCCGGATTGCCCTTCTACCATTTTCACCCCATTCAACCTTTCATATTCTGTTGGATATCGGTTTAACAAAAGGTAAAACGTCCTATTAACAAAATTATCCGAACCCATGTTTATCTCATCAAACCTTGGGTTATTCAACATTAGTATTATCAAGTCCTGATAGGCTAATTTTTTACTGATTAAATCTTGTTTAGCACTCTTGAGGGCCTTCCATCTTTCATAATCCAATTGAACTCTCTCATAAATATCCATGTTTCTTGAACCATAAACAATTTGTTCGGAATCCACTATTCCATTCATAATTTCACCCTCTGTTACGCTCTCTAAATAATCATCAATCAACCATGAATAGATATTCAATTTAAATCGATCCTCATTAAAAATCCAGTTGGTTAAGCACTTTTCATTCGACTGGTTACAAGTAGCGAGAATTCCATCAATTTCCTGTGAATTTGGGATATAACTTACCGACACTAAGAAGAGCTCTTTATTGATATTCTCTTGGGCCAAGCAAATATTAAGCTTAGTCATAGAAACCATGAAAATCAAAATCAAAACTACACTTCTAGTCATAACTATTCAATTGTTTTAGAGACATTATTATATAAAATATCACATCCACCTGAGGTAAGATGACAAATATCCAAAAAGTTTTCTCTCTTTTTATCTAAAATATTCTCAAAATCAATAAACAATACTTTCGGATAATGCTTTTTTGCTAATCTTTTAATCGCCTTGTTGTGGCCTTCTATTGAATAGGGAACACAGCTCGGGTTCCCATACAATTCAGTTGGAAACAACTTGCTAGCATAATCTAATTGCCCATTCTTAAAATTATCATAGGAATAATTGCTTGGTTGGTAAAAAGCATATGTGCATAAAATGGGTTTCATTTTCGCCTGAAGAGCAGATTCAATTAGTGCATTATAATTCCTTTGGAATGATATAATACTTGGTCGAATACAGGGCAAATCAAAATACTTCTCAACTATTTGAGCATCTTCCTTTTCAATAAAACTTAAAAATTCTTTTGGGATGTAATTTTGAAACCCCACCTTGCATTTAATCTTTTTTAGTACTAA
Source organism: Salibacteraceae bacterium (assembly GCA_047610145.1). Taxonomy (GTDB): domain Bacteria; phylum Bacteroidota; class Bacteroidia; order Flavobacteriales_G; family Salibacteraceae; genus CAJXZP01. The sequence goes on from JBLFZF010000049.1 coordinate 3,848, forward strand.
TTCAATATAATAAGGGCTTAACAAAAAACCCGATTCTTTGTGCTGTATGGCGGTCATAAGCTCATCATAAAATTCAATGTGCCTATACTCTATATCATAATCGGTCTTCAGTACATTGTTAGACCTAGTGTCATTAATTCCATGATAAATTAACACATAGTCAAATTTGTAACTTTTTAAAAGCTTCAATTTAACTCTAGAGTCCAAACTGGTATGTCCTGGAAATGCAAGATTCAAAACGTTCCAATCTGTGTTTTGTTGATTAAACCCACAAAAACTAACTTGACGAAACTCACCTTCAATCATGATCTTAATAGTGTCCTCAAAAACCACACTACCTCCAAGTATTAGAATGTTTTGTTTACTATCTTGATAATTATAATCATTTGCCTTTTGCAAATTAGGGTACTTTGATGTCAATATATCCTTCTGGCTCGTTTTCCATTTGGCATACACTATTTTATGATAAACCCTGATTGTCCCTTCCAAGACAATGCCTAGCACCAGTATAAAGCCTATGTAATTACCAATCCTTTTCATGTATTTCCTATGCTATAAATTATAAACTACATTTGATTAAATCAGAAATGTGTAGCATAATTTTCTCAATCTAGGAAAAAGCCTAGACCCACACTATTCCTCAAATTTAATGTTTAATTTTACCTTTTTATCAAGTCTAGCTATTGTCATTTCAAAAATGAAGAATCTCATCTATACTTTAACATTTATTGTTTTAACCATGTTGGTTCTTTAAAGTTGAGTTGCTTTCGGCTTATGCCATAAGAAACATTGTTAAATCAAGGGCCGGCTTAGCAACACCTGTCAAGGACGATGATTTCAAGATGGCGGAGTTTCTCTTTACACAGAGTAAGGAAGCTAGTTTTTGTAATTCGAAAGATCGTATTGACAAGCTAGAATTGGAATTAAAAGAACAAACTGATGGAATGTTCTACACCTACACTTCAGTTCAGTTAATTATTGAAACATTAAGGGCCGGCGATTATGAAAAATGTCTCTCGAATTTAGCCCTAGTTTCTGCTTTGCCTTCAAATCATTACTTTTTACTTACCCTTTTTAACGATGTTATGGGGAAACTATTTTTTAGTTCTTACATTCTCGACCATCCAGAGCGAGTAAATAGAATAAAAGGCTTAATCTATCTACGGTGGGCTGAAGATGAAAATTATAAAGACTATGGCCTTAATGAACAAAGCAATATTTGTATATTCCCTTCCAATACATTTAGCAAAACGAGTAAACTAAATTTGGCTATTGAAAATTTTAGAATTTCTCTAGCGAGATATCCCAATGATATAGAGACTAAATGGTTGCTCAATGTATGTCACATTAGGAAATTACCCCGAAGCACTTGGGGATGATCTTCGTATTGATTTGCATAAGTTCCAATCTAAGGACACCTTGGTTAAGTTTACTAATATAGCCTTGTCAAAAAAATTAAATTTCAATTCTTTCTACGGCGGTTCCTGCGTAGATGACTTTAACAATGATGGACTACTAGACATCATAAGCTCCTCTGGCGTCCTGAACCAAGAGATAAAATATTACCAAGAGTTCGATGAAACATTCCAAGATATTGCCCCTGCTAGTCAAATAAACCAAGGTGGAGGAGTGCACATTATACAGGCAGATTACAATAATGACGGATATCTAGATGTTTACGTAATTCGTGGTGGTTGGTTAATGGAAGATTCTAAAAATCACCCGAACTCCTTACTAAGGAATAATGGAGACAACACCTTCACTGATGTAAGCGAAAAACTTGGTTTATTAAATTTCACTGCCAGTCACACAGCCACTTGGGCTGATTTCAATGCTGATGGATGGATTGATCTTTTTGTTGGCAATGAGTACGCTCCTTCCCATGTATTTTTAAACAATCAAGGAACAGGGTTTAGTGAGGTTTCAAAATTGGCGGGGATCCAAATAGATAAGATGGTTAAAGGGTGTTTTTCCGCAGACATAAACAACGATATGCTTCCAGATCTTTATGTCTCATGCTACAATAATAAGAATTACCTCTTTCTAAATCAAAGCTTAAACGGCAATATATCTTTCCAAGATATCAGTGCCTCCGCTGGAGTAGAGGACCCTGTTAAAAGCTTTTCTTGTTCGATTTTTGATTTTAATAACGATGGATGGATGTTTTCTGTCCAAGCTATATTATGGATATGAATATTTATAGTCGCCAGTATACCGACTCTACATTTACTTTTGAGCCTGCAATGTTGTATCTCAACAATCAAGATAACACCTTCGAACCATTGGAATTGCCCATATTAAACCGAAGCTTCATGGCTATGGGATTAAATTTTGCAGATATTGATAATGATGGGTTTTTAGATGTTTATATGGGCACGGGCTATACCGACCTTGCTTCAATTGTACCAAATATTTTACTATACAATGATCACGGGAAGGGCTTCATAGATATAAGTTTGACCAGCAACACAGGACACCTACAAAAAGGTCATGGCATTTCCTTTTTTGATTACGAAAAAGATGGAGATTTAGATATTTACGAGAGCATGGATGGGTTCTATCCGATAGATCAATTTGACAACGTGTTGTTTCAAAATACAGGTAATTCAAACAACTGGATTGGTTTAAAACTAGTAGGAAGAACATCTACTATTGGCACTAAGATACAGTTGGATTTAGAAGATACGCAGAAGATCTATCGTGAACTTAACTCAGGGGGAAGTTATGGTTCCTCACCCTTAGAAAAAGTAGTAGGCTTGGGTCAAACTGATGAAATTGTACGAATAAAAATAACCTGGATGAATGGTTCTGTTCAAGTTATAGATTCACCTGCAATTAATCAGTAACATATCATACATCAAGCATCAAACCTTTAAGAATTATTCGTTTAGTATTATTCTATAATAGTTAAACTCAGTAGCACTCCAAGTGAAAGAATAGTTGCAATTCTCAATGGCAAAATCTCCTTCAATAGGGGATATTACCATGTCGTAATCATAGACTTTTGTTAAATAAGATTGAAGAAATTCAGCTCTATAACTCGAAAGAACCAAAACTACATCCTTTTCATTTTCCAGCAAATAATTCACAAATGATTCAAAAGTATTCTCCCCTGTTAGGTCAGTCAAATAGGCCTTATGTCCGGACAAAGTATTAAGCCAAGCTTCACCATAAGCTACATGCACTTGCTTTTCCTTATCAAGGTTTACTATATCCCACGGTTTATCGTGAATTAAGGTCATAGTCCATAAATCATAGACAAAAATATCCGCATCAAACTCTTTCAATTCTTCAATAAAGTCTTGCTTTAATACCCGTTCTTTATTTAAGTCAAGTTTGTCTTGATACATATGATACGTCCTTTCAATAAAAAATGGTGTAAACAGCAGCAAGAACCATATATAGCTGCTTTTTTTAAATCGTGGCCCTAAAAAAACAAAGAAAAGAATGTATGCCAAATAAAGGGGTAAAACAACTCTATCTTCTAGTTTGAAGAGACCGGCCACCAAACAGAAAAACACGAGTGGTGTCAACCCCGTCAATAGAGCTATCATTGGATTCACCTCTTTGCTCCACACTAATTTTAACATCCAAAACAGCCATGCGCTGCTTAGTAAAACAAAGGCCCAAAACCAATTCTTCCATAATCGAAATTCGTAGCGATATTTTGCCTTTCCAATCTCAACTTTTAAACTATTCGCGAAACTTAGTCCGTTTTCTTTGAAAACAACATACACATTCTCTAAGTATGTTGATGTATAAACTTTTTCATCTTGAAAAAACCAAGTAGACAAACCTAAAAGTTTCACTTTTTCTACTTCGGTCATTCCCGCAAACAACTGAGGGTTTTGAAAAGCTAATCCTTCTTGCGCATCCAACATATAGTGAATTTTAACCGAAGAACTTCGGTGTTCTGAATAATATGTCTTTTCAAAAACATTGCGAAGTACAAAACTAATTGCGATACACATGGTGAACCATAAAGCCAATTGTACGCTTTGCTTCCAAGAGACGTGCCCTTTGGCGCTTTTTGCCCAAAACACTACAGTCAGCATCATTGGAAAAGCGTAAAAAACTATCTCCATTCGTTGAATTACAGCCATCAATATTAGTGAAATGGAAAGCAATAAGCTCAATTTCCCCCTCCATCTATAAAACAACATAGTACCTGCAAAAAGCATCATGAAAGTTACACGGGTAATAGTGAGTTCGTGCAGTGTGCTAGACACTAGAAGTAAAATAATCGCTCCCAAAATGGTGTTTCTAAAAATTTGACCTCTTTTGAAAGCACTCATCCACATCGCGAATCCAGCAATTAACGAAAATAAAATAAAGCCTAGACCATGAATATTCACATTGGGAAACCACCTTTGAGGATACATTGAAATTTGCGCTTCAAGGGGCATGTCTCTAAATTCTTGTAAATAATAATTTGCTTTGCTGAAAGTGCCAAAAACGACATGTCCTCTTAGAATGTCATCCACCCAGCCCCAATTAATGCCAAAGAGACTACAACTGACAAAAGAAAGCACAATAGCTATTCCAGCATACCCTAAATATTGTTTGTTAACGCTCAAAAAATTTGGTTAATTTTAGAAAAAGAAAGAGTCATACTTGATAACGAAATTATCAATAATTAATAACATTAATAGTCTTATTTATTTTTAATTCCTATCTTTCCCATCCTTAATAAAATAGGCGAATTATGGTAAATTTATGGTTTGCCCGTAAAGGTGAAATTTTCGAAGAAGCAGAAGGTCCTTCATTTTACGACTCCCTTCAAGAGGATTGGTATTCAGAATTAGAACGCGAAAAAGCTTCCATTTCTGTAGAATCAATAAAGCTCATTAATGAACTCCATAATTTCATACCCTACTTCGAAGATGACTTACAGCAACCCAGCAACTCCTGGAAAACTTTAGGTCTTTTGCGCTGGGGAATCGCGGATAAAGATAAGTTGGACTTTGTACCAAAACTAAAAAGCTATTTACAGAACCATCCTGAAATAGTAGGTTGTTTTATTTCTAAAATTGAGCCAAATGCAAAGATAATAGAGCACAGTGGAACTACCAATGCAAACTATCGTTGTCATTTAGGCTTAATTGTTCCATCTGAAGACCCTAATCTTTTGGGGATACATGTAAAATCAGAAACCTTGGCATGGTCAGAACAAAAGCTCTTAACGTTTATAGATGCAAACAAACATTATGCATGGAATAAAACAGAACAAGAGCGATATGTCTTAATCTTTGATGTAATCCGACCAGCATTCCTAAGTAAGAAGGATTTTATTTTAAGTCGGATACTCGTTATGATGACTTTTGCAATATTCGCCAATAAAAGCAATATGAAGTTTTTGTATTCAACTCCTAATTTCGCCCTAAATTTGTTAGCGCATCTTCTTATACCCGCAAGCAAAATCCTTTTATCCCTCAAGAGAGTTTAATCGTGCTCATATCCTCAATTTCGTCTGACTCCAGGTTAAAATAAGACTTCCTTACTTTCATTTCTAACTGCGTTGTATTGTAGTACAATTTTATCAATTTCAACAGTTTAGGTCTTTTTTCATTGTACAACTCAGGGTTAAAGCTGTATACAATACATCTTTTTAACTCGTCCAAGCCAACTTTTTTAAATCCTAAAAAATCATTTAATCTAATGGCTCCTTCATTTGAAGTTAGCACCTCCGCCCTTACCTCTTCTATTTTTAGTAAATCAAATCCCATTTCGCAAAAAACAAAGGACGCAATAATGGGATATTGATTGTTAAGGTAATCCAGTTCTCCAATAAATATATTAGAGGTGCAAGCTTTGCCATTCTTAGCAAAATCCGACAAGCTAATCATTCCAATATCCTTTCTTTTAACTCCTAATATGAAATATTTATTTGAGGTTTTTTTTTGGGTTTCATACCACAACAATTGCTTTTCTGCACTAATTTCTTCTTGATGGTACAAGTGCCTTTTTACAATAGGATTATTCCGCCATTGTCGAATCATTTCGAGATCTGATTCCTCAAACCCGCGTATATATAAATCTTCAAACTCAACAATCACAATTCTTCTTTTATATAAAAATCAAACGATTCTTTCAACAATTTCCTACTTCTCCAAAAGAAAAAATAACTCAAGCCCAAGCCCACACTAACAACCAACAAAAGCTTCATATTATATAAATGCAAAGCATAAAATAACACCAATAGCAAACTAGCAAAACAGAACATAAGGACTTCTGCTAGGTAGGTATATCTTAGAATTATTTTTCCTAAAAAAATTATTTTTGCCAAAACATTGTAATTAGATTCTTCTACCTTTCTTTCCTTTTCAACAATTGGAACATATCCAATACTCTTAACCGCATACAAGTGAAAAGCATCGATAAAAATGAATTCTGCATTTAACTCTATGACTTGCTTTACCACCTTTTTCCGGTAAACCTTAAAAGATGAGCCATTTTTTTTGGGAACTGGATTTGGCAGGAGTGAAAATGCCCGTACAAACTTAAACATTGCTATTTTACCTTGGTTCAAAGCAGATGTTTTGTCTACGCTTCCATATATCAAATCAAATTCGCCCAAGCTAGGAATTTTGTCAAATGCGGCTTGCATTGAATCAAATGTAAACTTATTATCATCATCTAAGCAAACTATTCGATTTCCTTTAGCAAGAGTAAAACCACAACAGATTGCCTTATGTTGTCCTACATTTCTATTTAACTGGATAATTCTTATCTGAAGAGCTGGGTGTTTTTTTCTCAATTCTATCAGCGCTTTGTTTACCTGCTCTTCTAGATTATCTACAACTATGATTACTTCAAATTCTGTCGATTTTAAAATAAAAGTAAGTTCTTGAAGCAATCCATCTATAGACTCTCGATAGTTAAAAACTGGAATTATTATAGAATATTCCACTTTAGCTTGGCTTAGTATCTTTATACAAACTGCCTAAAATATATCCACCATCTAGGGTAAATACTTGGCCGGTAATCCACTTTGACAAGTTGCTTAAAAGAAAATTACAACAATTAGCCACATCATCGCTCTCCCCAAAACCTAAAAGATAAGCCTTTTCATATTTATCCATAATTTCGCTGCCCGCGTAAGCGATAGTGGCCTTAAAAATATCCGTTTTCACCATTGCCGGTGCAATGCAATTTACTCTAATTCCATACTTAGCCTGTTCCATGGCCAATGTTTTAGCGTATGTTTCCAAAGCTGCCTTACTTGAACAATAAGCTGCTCCAGCTTCAAAAGGATAAGTTGAGGCAACAGATGAAACAAAAACTAAGGATGCCCTTTGATTAATTTTCTTTTTCCTCAACAAAGCACTAACCAAATTCATACAAGCAAAAACATTAACTTTAAATACCGGAAGTGCAAACTCCTCGTTTAAATACTTTGAAGGGTAGGGATTAATCGTTCCTGCAGCGAATACTAAACCATCAATAGGGTCTAGCTCGTTGATTAATTTATCTAGAAAACTTGCGTCAGTAATATCTCCTTCAAAGCACTTGTTTCCTTTCCTTTCAGGAAGCTCTTGTATAATCTCCTTCAATAAGTTTCCTCTTCGCGCAACTGCATTAACCGAAGCACCCAAACAAACCGCTGATTTAAAACATTCCTTGCCAATACCAGACGAAGCACCAATTACTAAAATATTCTTCCCTTCTAGATTTATTTGATAGTTACTCTTCATATTCCAATAGCGGCAAACAGTTCTTGCCATTTGTTTCAATAATTGCAGAAGCGTAAGACAGCCCAACCCCAAACCCACAAATTAGGATCTTTTCCTTCCCAAGCATCTCCTTATTTTCATAGGCATCCACAATGGTAAGGGGTATTGAGGTTGAGCTTGTGTTTCCATACTTTAAAAGGCTCAATCTCACTTTACTTTTATCCGCTTTTAATATTTTAGCGATAGACTTTATAATCAAAAGGTTTGCCTGATGTAATACATAGCTGTCGAAGTCATCAATCTCATTATTTGTCGACTTTAACAATGCTCTAATATTATCGACAACTTGAGTAACCGAAAATTCAAAAATACTATATCCATCCAAATGGATTTGAATATTATTATGCTTAACTCCTTCGGCATATTGTTCGGCAATTAGTGAGCTGTCTGTAAAAGGATGCCTACACCCTCCATCTCTCATAATTATGGATTCGTAACCTTTACCATCGCTTTCAAGGTTAAACTGCATAGAAGAAGCCTTTGGGTCATACTCCAAGAGTGTACAACTAGAAGCATCTCCAAAAAGCGGGTAGGTGCTTTTATCCTCATAAGATAATGATGGAGAACAAACATCTCCTGCAATGAGAATGCCTTTCTTAACGCCTTTTGATCCAATTAAAGAAGACAAAACATACAGGCCATAAACGTATCCAGAACAACCTAAGGGGATGTCAAAAGCTAAACATGAAACAGGAAGGCCCAATTTGTGCTGAAGTATTGTAGCCGTGCAAGGAATGATAAAGTCTCGCATCTGACTCACAAAAATTAAAGCACCCACCTCATTTTTGTTCCAATTTGCTTTTTCTAAGGCTTGTAAGACCAGCAGAATAGAAAGATCTGCCGTTGTCGTTTGGGAACTTGAAACAAATCTTCTTTCTTCTATCCCTACAGTTTTGATAAACTTTTCTTTATCCTCTTGATTAAACAAACTATAATCTTGATTGCTCTCAATGTTTTTGGGGACAATCGCCCCTATCGAAGAAATACCTACTTTGTTTATCGTTACAATAGCCATCTCTACTTTTTACTAATCAACTCATAAAGTTCTCTAAAACTTTTACAAGATCTAAGTTCTTCAACATTAATCGATTTGTCCATCTCCGCACGGACTAAGGCCATGAGTAAAAGTGTGTTCATTGAATTCCAATCCAAATAACCGTCATAGTCTTTGTTTGGGTCAATTTGACCAGGTTCTAATTCGTCGAATTCTTCTTCAATACTTCCTACAAACTCTTTTAGACTTTTCATTGTTTCAATTATTAATTACTTTAAACCTTTTAACCTTCATTGTAGGCGTCAACTTACCATTTTCAATACTCCAAACAGAATAATCAACAATCAATTCATTGATTCTTTCTACTTCCAAAACGGTATCATTGTGCAAGGTATGGATTTCTTTCCAAAGCCTGCGTTCGGTTTCTTCTTCAGTAAGATCTTCATTTTCCGCTTGGGCAGGGTTTATCACACAAACAATGCTTCCTGCTTCTTCATAAATAATTACATTTTCTATTAATGGAGATTGCTTCAAAAGGTTCTCTACAGGTACAGAGGTAAAATACCTTCCATTCTGCAATTTGAATAGTTCCTTCTTTCTGCCTTTAATAAAGATGAATCCTTCCTCATCAATTTCCCCTATATCACCGGTTCTAAAATAGCCTTCATTATCCGCCAAATCCTTGGTAAGCACAGGAATTTTATAAATTTCCTTAGTCACAAAAGGACTTTTAATTAATATTTCATTGTCTATTGGAGATAACTTGATCTCAACACCCCTTGCTGCTAGACCAACGGACCCACACTTTACTTTGCTCGGCATAATATTATAAGTGCCCATAGCCACTTCTGTTAATCCGTAACACTCCAAAACTGGAATCCCAATAGCATGATAAAATTGATTAACCGCATTCGATAAAGGAGCTCCAGCTGAACCTATCAATCTTAACTTTCCTCCTAAAATCTCTCTCCATTTTTCAGCAAATGGGTGTACTGCAATCTTACTCGAATTTTTATAAAACAACGATATATCCTGACTTACGGCTTCATCAATTAGCCCAAGATAAGCCTCTTGCTTACCCTCAGGAATACTATTTGTTTTTGCCTTAATACCATCTAAAACCTTTTCTATTAATACCGGAACGGTAGTCATAAAACTAGGCTTGATTTCTTGTAAATTTTCTATTATACTAGCAGTACTTGTAGCAAAATAAACACTTGCTCCAATATTTAACATCGTAAATATATGAGGCCGCTCATACGCATGGCTCATAGGCAAGTAACTCAAACTGATATCACTTTCACTGGCTTGTATAACCTCTCCAATGTAGTCTATCATAGAAATGCTTCCATGGGTATATACCGCACCTTTAGGGCCGCCTCCTGTACCTGATGTATAATAGATAGAATAAATATCTTCTGGCTTTACATTTTCACGTAATTTATAGATTGTTTGTTTCTCTTCTAGGGTTGGTATTTCCTGAAGCTCCTTAAGAGTGGTTTCACTTTTGCCATCTATCAAAACAACTTTTGAACTTAATCCTAGCTCTTTCAATATTTTGTTAACCATCTTAAAAATTACAAGACCTGAGACAAAAACGATTTTGGGTTCGCATTGCTCGATTACAAAACTAAAATCATCGCTATTATAGTTAGGGTAAATAGGGACATGAATCCCACCTATTTGAGTAACAGCAAAATCAATTATGAAGCTTTCAGGCTTATTGCCTGAAATCGTGATTACTTTATCTTCCTTTTCCAGCCCAAGCTTTAACAATCCATTTGATAAGCTTAGTGATTCTTCTTCTAGCTGGCTATAAGTATAAGTTTTCCATACTCCAGACTTTTTACCTCCTAGCGCAACCTTTTCAGGATGTTTAGCTAATCCGTTTAAATACGCGTCGAAATACCTAGTACAATTCATTACTTATTTTTAGGTTTTTTAGCCTCAAACAAGATTGACCCATAATAAAACCCGCCAATTAAACCAGCTCCATATGCCTCAATATGTTCGTTATTATAAACATTTGAAGATCCAAATTTAAGCGTGGTACCAAGCTTCTCAATTTTGTAATTAACCTGAAGATCCATGGTGTTATATGCCGGTACACGTCCGCTTGCAAAAGTAGCCTCCCAATCATAAAAATCAACCCATTTCCAGTTTACTCCAAAGCCTAAACCTTTCCAAACCTTGTTTCCTGTTATTCCCACATTTACTTTATGTAATGGTGTATTATATCCTGGAATTAAAGGGTCATCACTATCCTGATCTAAAAACTTATTGTACGAGTAATTCGCATTCGCATTAATAGTTTTACTGAATGCATATATCGCGGCAACACCTAAACCATAACTTTTCACATTGTCTGTTGCATTAGCTGCTATAGAGTATGTTTGTGAGTTTCTAGTAATTAAATCTGTTTCACCAGCAGCAGTTCCACCTTCGCCTGATTTTGTTTCAACTGCTCTTATAGAACCAATAAAGTTTTTATAAAGATTGAAGTAAGCGTTAAAATCAACAGACAACTTATCCTTTACAATTCCTCTATATCCGAATTCAACACTATTCAATTTTTCAGGCTGAACAGGGTCAATTGTAATAAGTTCTAACAAGGACTCATCACCCATACCGGGAGGGCCAGATGCTAGGTAATTGCTAACCGAGGATTCCGTATATACATTTTCAAATCCATCAATATTTCCTCTAACAATGAAAGGACCCACATTTAAGAAAAAGAATTGATCATTTAATGTTGGGCTTCTAAATGCCGATTGTCCTATAACGCGGAAACTATGAGAATTGGTGGTATACACAATGGCTCCTCGGGGAGAAAATTGAGCATTAAAGTTTTGACTCTTATCAAAACGGAAAGAAGCTAAGAGTTCAAGTTTATCATTAAAGAATTTTTTAGACAGCTGAGTGTATGCAGCATACTCATTAAAACTAATATCGTAGTTTGAGCCATCCGCTAATAGGGTGTCTACAAACAATGTTCCGTCAGTAATAGGATTAAATCTTCTAAACGAAGCTCCAACCGTAAAGTCAATAAAATCAAAGTCTTTTGTAAAGAGCCCTTCTAAATGATGAAGTTTTGATTTACTTATATATCCAGACCCTGTTGGTCTGTTCGGGTTGGCTTTTACTGCATCAGTCACAGCTTCAAACTGAGCCGTTCCGGGCTGGATCCATACATTTTCTGAAGCAGCTAAAGCTGCACTAACTGCTGCTTCACGTGTATTGGCTCCAGGAGCGTCTGCAAAATTGTTTGTTTGGTCTGCTATCGATTGCACATAAGCACCTAAATATGATTGTGCATAGCCTCCAAGACCCGCGAATCCGGTATTAATACCAGTTAAAACTAAATCATAGGAATCCAAAGTATAATCTATGTTGTTATAATACTTAAACAAGAAATTGTCATGCTTAATTTGAACCCGGTTTTGGTAGAAATCAAAATTGTCAAATTTTGCTCTGTTATTCCCTTGATATACACCCGAAGCATTGGCAAATCTAAATAAGTAAGAAAATTCAGTTTTCTTTAATCGGTAATACATTCCGGTAGACAATTTAGCGCTATGTGTTTTATTATCTAAAATATCTGTTTCTTGATATGCCGGCAAAATAAATTGTGTACCTGGAGGGATATCATTTGGATTAACAGAAGGGTTAGCTGCAAGATAATTGTTAAAATCCTGAAACAAAGGACTCACTGCTCCTAGGCCTGCAGAAATGCCAGCCAAATTAATAGGAGGTGAAGAAATTGGACGATATCCATTAGCAACAGGATCTACCGCTTCCCAATCTTGCGCTTTAAATATGGAACCCGAAATTTTAAAAGCAAATTGCTCGTTCTTACCGAAGACATCTCCTGCCCAAATATCAGTTTGAACAAATTTTCGATTACCTGCCTTAACTTGAAATGCCACCCCTTGCTCATCAAATGGGTTTTTTGTTTCAAGGGAAAGAACCCCTTGTAATGCATTTGGACCATATAGAGCAGACGCTGGGCCACTTAACATTTCAACACTTTTTAAATCTAAGTCAGAAGCGCCGAACAAATTACCTGGAGAAAAGTTAAGCCCTACTGATTGATTATCCATTCCATCTAAAAACTGTACTAATCGAAATGATGACGTCGTGTTGAAGCCTCTAGTATTAACTATTTTAAACCCAAAACTATTATCAATTACATGAACATCTTTTAGCTGATCCAATTCTTTGTAGATATCGATTCCTGAAGTAGATTTGATTTGTTCTTCGTTGAATTTTTGAATCGAAACTGGAGATTCAACTAATTTACTTTCTTTTCTTTTAGCTGAGACTACGGTTTCTCCAATGAAGAAATTGCTTACGGACATCACCACGCTAATAGGGCCAGTCATATTCTTAGAAACAGGAATAAGTTCTTCTCTTTGACCGATATAAGTCAAAACCAGAGTTCCCGGATCATTCGCAGGAATATTTATAGTGAATTTTCCTTCCGAATCGGTATTTACCCCGATTTCACTCCCACTTAGGAGTACATTGACCCCGCTTAATGCATTATTCTTGGAATCTGTAACTTCTCCCTTTATTGAGTATTGTGCACTTAAGGTAAAAAATGAAAAGCAAAGGGCTATTGCTAATAGTAAGTTATTATACATAAATTTGTAGTTTAGAGTTTAAATATGGGTAATTATCGCGTAAATATACATTGTTTCTTTTTCATTTTAGTTACAGTAAGCGCTTGTCAAAAAGGTTCAAATAGTTTAGGAGCAGACGCAATACATGAACTCAATCGAGAATTAAGTAATATAATTGTTCTTGATGGGTTTTCCCCTCCCGTGGCTAGTAGAATTTATGCCTATAGCAATCTTGCTTTTTACGAATCTGTAGTGCCTTTCTCTTCCCATCTTGAAAGCTTTTCAGGCCGATTAAATCAATGCACGATATCCCCACTTTCAAAAAATGACAACTATCTAAACCCAGAATTGATAGGAATCTATAGCTTTTGCAGCATTGCAAAAAAAATGGTGTACCGAGATTTCTTGATTGACTCACTGCAAATTGATTTATTGGCGAATTATTCAGTGGGTAAAAAGATCCATGAACACAGCTTAGCGTACTCTAACAAGATTGTTGCTGAACTTGAGCAAAGAATGGAAATTGATAATTATGCCTTTACACGAACCTTGGCTTTGTTTAGAGCAGACCTTATGAGTGAAGGAAATTGGTTGCCAACGCCCCCTTCATATAGTGAAGCCATTGAACCCAATTGGTCCATGATCTTGCCTTTCTTTTTAGATTCTGCAAATCAGTTCAAACCGGCAGACCCCACACCTTATTCTATAGAGAAAGGAAGTCCATTTTATCAGACTGTAGAATTCGTTTATGAAACAGTCAAGTTAATTAGTCAAGAAGAGTTGGAACAGGCTAAATTTTGGGATTGCAACCCCATGGTGGCGGTGAATAATGGACATTTAATGCATGTTAAGCGACAACTAACCCCAGGGGGACATTGGATTGGGATTACTGGAACCGCGGCGAAAATTGATTCATTAGATTTGTTCTCGACCTCAGAAGTTTATACCAATACAGCGATTGTTTTAGCCGATGCTTTTATAAGCTGTTGGGAGGCAAAATATAGGACTAACCTTATTCGCCCGGAAACCTACATCAATAAATATATGGATGATGAATGGCGACCCATATTAGAAACTCCCATGTTCCCAGAATATACTTCCGGGCACAGTGTGGTTTCGATGGCGGCAGCTACATACCTAACATCTTATTTTGGTGACAATTTTGCCTATGTAGATTCTATAAATGTTCCTTTTAATCTGCCACAAAGGTATTTCACTTCTTTTTACCAAGCTGCTGAGGAAGCAGCGCTAAGTAGATTATATGGAGGTATTCATTATATGCAAGCGATAGAAGAAGGTAAGGGTCAAGGCTTTGACGTTGCCGAATTCTATCTTGAAAAAATCCATTCTCAATAATCAAGTATTGAGGGGTATGGGTAGGATTGAATACTATCATTGTTATTTCCAATAAGTAATACTTTATTGTTATCAACTCCAATAATTATAGAACTCATACAAGTCGTATACTTCATTGGAATTCCTAATGCACTTTTAGTATTATAGCTTAAGTTTCCTAAACAATCCCCAAATAAAATAGAAGGTGCTAAGGCTAAAATACTTCCGTATTCATAAAACTCATTATTGCTGTTCCCTGCAATCAATATATCCATACAATTATCTCCATTGAAATCATTGCTCAAAATAGCCTTGATCGGTCCCATTTGTGCTTCCCTGGGTAAGGGCACCGCTTTAAACCCATTCCCTTCATTTAGAAAATACATCGACCTCAATTCAACTGCTCGCTTGACTTCTGACTGCAAGTTATTCAGATCAACTATCCCTTGCATACCAGCTTCGCCGTACGATTGATAATCTGGAAAGTTATTATATAGTTCAGGTATCGCGTTGCAAAGCTGATCTCTGGTTAAAAATGGGGCTTCTTCCCCACACAAGTAATGTGATAGAATTGAATATGTTTTGTTGAGATTATTTACCTCTTCGTTATATAAGCTGATTGGCTCCGAAGGAGAGGCTTTGAAAATGGAATTTTCTCCGTGGTTCCCTGCTATTATATCTAAATCATCATCTCCATCAATATCAGTCAAGACAACCGATTCCCACCAACCTTGAGTATCTGGCAGAGCTTCCTTTTGAAAAATATCTCCATTATTTCGAAAGATAGAAACACTCATCCATTCCCCAACTATAATTAAATCCTGATCCCCATCACTATCTATATCTCCCAAAGCGGCATCTGTTACCATTCCTAATCCTTTGAATTCAGGAAAATATTGCGAAGTAATATCCTCAGCCATCCCATTTTTAAACGTGAGAACGTGTCCATCTAGGCCATTTCCCAAATCATATCGAGGAAGGCTTATCAATTCCTTTATACCGTCTCCGGTAATATCAAATGCTAGCAAGTTTTGACTAAACTCTGGAACTATATCCAATTGGCTAAGGCTATTAAACTGCACAAATTTGCCGTCCTCATTAAGGTATATCCTATCTTGACTTTTATTTTCCTCTTCTGGCTTATAATACTCTAAGGAACCGCTACCAAAATATAAATCCAAGTCTCCGTCATTATCCAAGTCCAAAACCGAAACACTTATGTCTTCAAATACGCTATCAACAGGGAGGCCAATGAATTGACAATTAAAGCTACCATCACCTTCTTGATAACAAAGCTCAGACTGCACCCCTTTTGCTGCACATAGAACAAAATCTTGCAATCCATCTTGATTTATATCTGCGACTGCCAAACTGGGACCTTCTTGCGAATGCAAGCGGTAAGCCAATTTGTCCAGTTTAAAGTCGGGAAATTTATTCTCTTTATGAATTTGATGGTTCGAAAGAAGCTTGTATGGAGGGAGGTCTTGAGAAATTGAAGCGGACTCCCAATCATTAGGTTTTGAATCACTATAATTAATGACATAGCTGGGTAATCCTGAGAAATCTTCTTGTACCGAAGTAGCTTTTCCATTAGGCCAAAAAACTTGAATGCTATCAAGCTCATTTTGATTAGAAACAAAAATTGCATTTTGCGAACTAGAATAATATCCTTTCGTGGGGTGGTTCTGCGCAAGTTTCACTTTACCCCCTTTATAGAAGATTTTAACATATGCTCCGATCCCATTTAGATTTCCCTTTTGAAAAGAAAATGAAAGTCTAAGTGCAGGTTCAACAGGCAGCTTATTTTTAATTAAAAATGCAGTGGTATCTGAATTGTTAATTATTATATCAATCCGGCCATCATTGTCAAAATCGGCCAAGGCTGCTCCTTGACCATTTGAATTAAAATTGGGCAACCATTGTTCATTTACATTTTCAAATTTCGCGGCACCTTGGTTTTTATAAAAAACATTTTCGCTTATTCGTCTTGGTAAACTCTCTATCATGGCAATGGGGTTACTGCTCATTTTTGAGGCAACTATAGCATCATTTTTAAATACATTTTTTACATGATCAAGATCGATAATGTCCCTCTTTATACCGTTAATTATTAATGCGTCTTCTAATCCGTCATTATCAAAGTCGGCTAAAAGTGGCGACCAACTCCAATCCGTTCTTGAAAGTCCAGCATATTCTGAAACGTCATGAAACTGACCTGTTTTGGCTTGCAGGTACATCATGTTGTGCTTATATTGAGGGATCCCAAACGCTTGCTCTTGTAGCATATAATAATCAATACTCATGGGTAAATCTGCCGTCTTTCTTCTTAGGTGACACTCCTGTGCCATATCCACAACAAGGAGATCAAATAGCCCATCGTTGTTAACATCCCCAATAGAAGACCCCATGGAATAAAATGAGGACTTATCAAAATACTCTACAATTTCATTGCTTACTTTTGATCCTGTATTTATCCAAAGATAATCTGGTTCTAAGAAGTCATTCGCCACATAGATATCAGGATAAGAATCTCCATTAAAATCCATTATAGAAGTACTGAGACCAAATCCACGTTCAGTTTCTAATCCCATTTCTTTGCTTTTGTCAACAAAGCCCCCTGCTTCTTGAATATAAATTTTATCACCGTACAAAGGATCTATGGAATCTTTATTAGAATAGAAATAGAAGTTAAATGCATTATCAAATTCCAAAGGATGATTTAGCAAATACATATCTAAATCACCGTCTAGGTCGATATCAAAAAAATTGGCTTGAGTTGATGGCCCTTGGTCCGCTAAACCAAACGATTCTGCTCTTTCTGTAAAACTTAAATCACCATTGTTAATATAAAGAAGGTTTTGCCTTTTTTCTGCTGAATACGGTCCTGATCTACAGATATAAATGTCTAAAAATCCATCATCATTAAGATCTACCATGCTTACTCCAGTAGCCCAATTGGAGGAAACATCAATATTAGAAAGCGCTGTAATATCTTCAAATATAAAATCTCCTTTATTCAAAAATAATTGGCTCTGAACTTGATTTCCAATTAACATAATATCAACCAATCCATCGTTGTTAATGTCCCCCGCAGCTACTCCCGCACCATTATAGGCATAGTAATTATTAAACAAGGTTACTTCTTCAACATCATTTATAGTATTGGCAAAATGAATTCCGCTTGAGTCAGGTGAAATAATGCTAAAACCGAACGACGGTTCTAAAGAACTTGAATTTTTATTATGGCAAGATGCAAGAGCTATCGCGGCAATCAATACAACTAATATTGAGCGATTTTTATACATCCAGAACGTTTACTTTGTATGACTCAAAAATAGATTGAAGAGTATTGCTAATCTTAATAATCTGCTCATTGGACAAGTCATTAAACATGGGCAACCTTAATAAGCAATCACTTTTAGCTGTAGTATATATATCCATATTCATTTCAAAATTTTGATTAACCCCATAAATAGAACTATGCAAGGGCGTATAGTGAAATGAGCAGGAAATTCCTGCTTTGTTCAATCCATTCATTACAAAGTCTCGCTGAGCCTTACTATCAAAAATTATATAAAAAATATGTGCATTATGTTTTGCTTTATTCATTGCATGCGGCAAATAAGGACTTAAGGCCTTGATGCAATTTAGGCTATTAAACAAAAACTGCCATCTTTCTCTTCTTTCTTCGGTAATTTCCATTTCATTTACGAGAAGAGGGCGTAAAATTGATGCGCTATACTCGGAGAGGGCAAATTTTGACCCCAGGCCTACCCACTCGTAAGCAGGAACTTGCTTATTTTCAAAGGCTAAGCGATTGGTTCCGTTATGAAAAACAGTAAGAATGCGTTCCTCAAATTTCGGTTTATATAAAACCACTCCTCCTTCTCCACAACTAATATTTTTTAGGCTATCAAAACTTATACATGACAAGTCGCCAAAACCACCCAGTCTTTTATCTTTAAAAAACGCTCCAAGGCCTTGAGCATTATCCTCAACAAGCAATAAATCATGTTTTTTGCCAAAGGATTTCAATTCTTCTAAATCTCCAGACATTCCACCATAATTCATCACAACCAGCACTTTACTCTTTTCGCTTAAACAGGCTTCCGCTGATTCTACGTTGATATTAAGAGTTAAAGGGTCTACATCCGCAAACACAATTTTGGCTTTATTCGCAAAAGCATTTGAGACTCCAACGTAATTATATGAAGGCATTATTACTTCATCCGTTGATTCGAGATCTAGAGCAATAGCAATCAAATCGAGTGCTCTTGTGCAGGAACCGACCATTAAGGCCTTATAATCCGGATACACATTTTCAAAATATTCCTGGCAAAGTTTAGTATATTTTTTCTCAGAGATTCTTGAGGGATTATCGACCAAAAACTTAATATTCTCGGCACTCTGCTCTGAGGTAAACGTTTGATAAAATGGAATATTCATATAGATTGATTTTCCTACACCAAAAGTAAGTAAGATATTTCTTTAATACACTTTATTGCCCTTACAATTTTCTATTAACACAAGCCATTTTTTGTCCTTTCTTCTATGTCCAGTTCTTCCAATTAAATTTGGATTATTCAAGATTTTAACTTTTCTGAATTGAATTGTGCTCGGATAAATTAGCTTAAGGAACTAGCAGCTTTTCGGTAATGCCATCGCCAACTAAGAAAAATAATCCACTTTCAGCGATTCTAATAATATTATTCCCCCTTGCAATCATTTTAGATTTAACTACTTGACCTAAAGTGTTCACTACTTTAATTAATCCCTCATAATTTTCAATAGCAACTAATCCATCTATAGCAGGATTGGGAAACACTTTAATTGTTTTATGTTCTAAGTCTTGCGTTGCAGTG
>JBLFZF010000050.1:0-23217 GCA_047610145.1 Salibacteraceae bacterium
ATTTTGGTGGTCTCTAGAGCTTCTTCTAATGTAAGGGGAGGTAATATAGTTGGTATTCTTTTGGCTAACATGGTTTTACCTACCCCGGGAGGTCCAATCATAATGACATTATGTCCACCTGCAGCTGCAATTTCTAATCCACGCTTTACTGTTTCTTGTCCTTTTACATCTGCGAAGTCTACATTAAATAATTGGTTGTTTTCATTAAATGATTCCAGTAAATCTACTTTTGTGGGAGGGATGTCTTGTTTACCTGAAAGAAGCCCAATAGCCTCGGTAATGTTTTTGATGCCATATACATTTAAGCCTTCTACAACTGCGGCTTCTGGCGCATTTTGAAAAGGAAGTATAAACCCTTTAAACCCTTCTTTTTTTGCGGTCACTGCAATAGGTAGAGCTCCTTTTATTGGTCGTAAATTGCCATCTAACGAAAGCTCGCCCATTATCACATACTCACTAATATTTGGTGAGTCAATCTGTTCAGTAGCGGCTAAAATACCCATAGCGAGTGTTAAGTCATAGGCGCTGCCTTCTTTTTTAATGTTAGCGGGAGCCATGTTAATGGTAATCCCTTTGACGGGTATTTTGTAACCGTTATTTTTCAATGCGGCATCAATTCTTTGCTGACTTTCTTTTACGGCACTATCAGGAAGGCCAACTAGAAAAAAATTAACGCCAGTTCCAATATTTACTTCAACAGTGATGGTTTGGGCATCAATACCATAAACGGCAGATCCAAATGTTTTTACAAGCATAAAATGGGTTTTAATTCAGCTAAAAATAGAATTAAATAGTGTCGCCTCAAATGTTTTTTTGATAATACTTTGGAATGGTTATTTCTATTACGATTATTTTCTCACTAGAGATTAACTTCTTTATTCATTGTTTTGTAGTTCTGGTCAGCCTTGAAAAGTATATTTACATTTATTGTTAGGTTATTTTGAAAAACGCAGGATGCATAAAAAAACACGAGTTATTGTTTTGACAGGGGCAGGTATCAGTGCAGAGAGCGGATTAAAAACTTTTCGAGATGCAGATGGGTTATGGAATGATCATAGTATTTATGAGGTGGCTACGCCAGAAGCTTGGATAACGAATAAACAGCTAGTTCTTGATTTCTATAATCATAGAAGAAGCGAGTTAGAAAAAGTAGCTCCTAATCCAGCCCATATTGCCTTAGTACAATTGGAATCCATGTATGCGGTTCAAATTATCACGCAAAATGTAGATAACCTCCATGAACGAGCGGGTTCAACTCATGTGTTACATCTTCATGGGCAATTAACTCAGGTACGCGGAGAACACTCTTTAGAACCTATTATAGATGTGGGTTACCAGCCTCTTAAAATAGGAGATACAAACGATTTAGGGGAGCAATTAAGACCCAATATAGTTTGGTTTGGTGAAGATGTGCCTGAAATAGAAAGAGCTGTTGAATTATGTCTTGAAGCGGAGATACTACTTATCATCGGAACGAGTTTAAATGTATACCCAGCTTCTGGATTGATGAGTGTGGTTTCAAATAACTGCCAGATAATTTTGATTGATCCTAATGCAAATGAAATTGATGTACTTGAACAGGTTAAAATAATCAAAGAAAAAGCCGGAACTGCTGTCCCGGCTTTAGTTGAAAAATTATGTGGAGATAAGTCTTAATGAACTACGTTAAATTTTTGGGTAAAAACTCGCTTTCCTTTTTCTTCAATAGAATAAAAATACATTCCGTTTTGTAAATTTCGCGTGTTTATGTTTACCGAACCAGCCATAGAATTTAAGGGATACGAAGCTAATTTTGAGCCAACAATACTGTAAATGTTAAGTATTGGAGTGGTCACATTGGTGAGTTCATAATTAACGATGAATTCTGAACTTGCCGGGTTTGGGTAACTTGTTACCTCTGCATTGAAAGATATTTCGCTTACGGCTAAAGGGTTTAAAGCATAAAACACTAACGTGTCAGTAATATTATCGGTAACATTATCTACTTTTATTATCCATTCTCCTTTCTGCATTGACTGACCATTCGGGTCTACCGTAATATACCACTCTACCGATGATCCATCCAACATGGGATCAGCACATTGTGCTGCAGTAACCAAGCCACTAAAATCGTTTGAGTAACACGTGTTACACTCACAAAATTGTAATTTCCAATTATTTGAAACATCACTGTCACCATCGGTATTATCATTTAGTGTAGAGTTAATCAGTGACCAACGCAATGTAATGTCTTTACCAGAACTGTTGCTAACAACAATTTTTGCTTTTTTAGCAATACCATCTTCCATCACCAAAGTGGCGGTATCCGTATCAAAACTTAACTGAGAAAACCCCAGTTGTGCGATAAAAATTGCGGAAACCAAAACGAGTATATTCTTTATCATATCTATTTTTTTCTGAATGTATGCCCGCAAAAGTATAATTATAAAATTGGGAAGTCAATTAAATTTTGTTACGGAAATATTTTTTTTTAGATTGCGGTCAATATTTAAACGGTATAAAATGATTAAAATGAGAAAAATTTTACTTTTAGCAGGGGCTGCATTATTGGCAGGTTCTGTTTCTGCTCAAATTCTTTTAGAAGATTTTGAAAGTGGTAGCCTTCCTTCTGGATGGGCAATAACGACAAGTGCGACTGATGGTGGTTGGAACGTGGGTAATTCTGCAACTTTAGGCTCAGGTGCTTTTCCTTTTGATGGAAACAGTACGCAATTTGCAGGTACAAATGATGATCAATGTAATTGTGATAAATCTAATGATTTTTTATACTCTTCAGCAGTTGATTTAACAGCCCAAACGGGTACAGTCTATTTAAAATACAATCAGTTTTATTATGATGCTGCGTATCAAGGGGCTCAAGAAATAGGTACCGTTGAAGTATCTACTGATGGGGGTTCATCATATGCTGTTTTAAGTACAATGGTTGGGTTTGGAACCTGGAATGTAGTTACTTTAGATTTGTCTGCCTATGTAGGTCAAAACATTATGATTGCTTTTAGATATAATGATGGTGCCGGATGGACGTACGGAATGGGGATTGATGACATTTCTGTTTTTGTACCTGCAAATGAAGATTATACGTTAACTGGAGTAGACTTACCAAATTATTTTAGTCTTGCTAACGGATCTTTAGATATTGTAGGAATCATGACCAATAATGGTGCAGATGTGATAACAAGTATGGATGTGGAGTATATTATTAATGGTGGTGCCCCAGTAACCGGTTCTTTAACCGGTTTAAGTATATCTCCATTAGCTAGTTACGATTTCACTCACCCAACTGCATGGACTCCTGCAGCTGAAAATATATATTCTGTAGAGTTGAAAATTACAGCTGTGAACGGTCTGTCTGATGCAGATGTTTCAGACAATATGCTGGCTCAAGACGTGAATGTTTTTACAACCTCTTACCCAAGAACAGTGTTGTACGAAACATTTACAAGCTCTACTTGTGGTCCATGTGTTGCAGGTAACGCAAATTTTGAAGGTATTATAGCTAATATTCCTTCTAGTGAATATGCTTCTGTTAAGTATCAAATGAGCTGGCCTGGTGCGGGTGATCCATACAATACTTTAGATGGAAATGACCGTAGAACGTATTACCAAATTAGTGCAGTTCCAGGAATGGAAATTGACGGTGGTTGGGATGGTAACTCTAATTCGTTTACACAAGAACTACATGATGATGCAGGAGAGGTTCCAGCATTTATTTCTTTATGGGCTCAATACACTGTAAACGTTGCAGATCAAAAAGTAACGACCTGTGTGACTATCGAATCTATGAAAGATCTAGGATCAGCTACTTTACATATGGCTATCAAAGAACACTTAACCATAGAAAATGTTGGAAGTAACGGAGAAACTGAGTTTAGTGATGTAGTTAAAAAAATGGTTCCTTCTTCAGCCGGACAATCAGTAGCGATTACTGCCGGTATGAGTCAACAAATTTGTGAAGAATATACTTTCAAAGGAACATATAGATTACCAAACAGTGCGGCAGATTTAATTAACGATGCATCAGAGCACTCTGTAGAAGAGTTTACGGATTTAGGTGTAGTTGTATGGATGCAAGATGCGACTAAAATGGTATTAAATGCAACGAATGCTGTTTCTGCGCCACTATCTGTGGGTAGTTTTGATTCTCAAAACAATCAAATTTCGTTATATCCTAATCCAGCGGTTGAAACCACTACGGTAGCAATTACAACTAAAGATGCAAGTGTTGCTTCTGTTAATGTAATTAATGTAGTAGGTAAATCAGTGTTGAATTTATCAACTGTTCAGTTGTCTCAAGGGCTAAACAAAATTGAATTGAATACAACTTCTTTAAATGGAGGTGTTTATTTTGTGGAAGTAACTATTAATGGAGAAGTATCAACTTCTCAATTAGTGGTACAGAAATAAGAATCTAAATTAGTTTTTAAAGCCGTAAAGATTTTTTCTTTACGGCTTTTTCTTTGGTGGTCAGTCGGTTATCCTTAAAAAATGTTTTTGTTTCACAATCTGAAAATTATCGTAGATTTACGCCTTAATAATTATTCAATTTCAATTAATTTATTTTCATGAAAAAAATTCTTACTATTTTAACAGTATTATTGATATCTGCAGGATCAGCTTCAGCTCAGTATTACATGTTGCCATTTATTAATGCAGGCCAAAACCCAGGGGGTTTAAATACAGATGATGAGAATCCGGGTACAACTGGCTCTACAGATGTTTTGACTTCTGGATCTTTAGATTGGTCGGCTGCACAAACTATTCCATTTTCGTTTGACTTTAATGGAAATACGTACAATTCTTTATATGTAGCTCCAAATGGGGTTGTTTCATTTACGGCTTCTTCAGGAGTTGGACCTGGATTAAACAGCGCTTTACCGTCTACTTCAATTCCTGACAATTCAATTTGCGCTTGGGGATTTGAGTTATCTGGTGGTAATGATGCTGTAGTTTCTAAGACCTATGGTGCTTCACCAAACAGACAATATTGGTTAACTTGGGCTTCTGCTTCATGGACACAAGGTACTGGATGGGCATATTGGTCTATTGTACTAGAAGAAGGGTCTAATAATGTATACATTGTTGATCAAAGAAACTATGTATCTGGTGGTTCAGGTGTTTCTTTAACCGCTGGCTTGCAGTTGGATGGTAGTAGTGCAATAAGCGTACCAGGCTCTCCTGCTTTAGCAGCTACTAATGAGGCTACTGGAGGAAATGCAGTAGATCAGTTAGATAATTCATATTATGCATTTATGTATGGAACACAACCTGATTACGATGCAAGTATGAGTAACATTGATATGCCAAGCTATATTCAAATGAATCAAGGTGGAGCAGATGTACAAGCTACATTAACTAACCTAGGGGCACAAACTATTACTGATCTTGAGTTAACATACACTATTGATGGGGGTACGCCAGTTGTTGCTTCTCTTTCAGGTTTAAACATAGCTTCAGGTACTTCAGCATCAGTTATGCATCCCACCACTTGGAATCCAGCTGCAGAAGGAAATTATACTATTGAATTTTGGGCTTCTATGATTAATGGAAATGCAGATGTAAATAATGCAAATGATAAAACAGATAACAGTGTAATTGCATACGCAAGTGGGTATGACAGAACTGTTTTATATGAAACATTTACAAGTTCAACTTGTGGTCCGTGTGTTGCTGGAAATGCAAATTTTGAAAGTGTAATTTCTGGAATACCTTCTAGTGAATATGCATCTATTAAGTATCAAATGAGCTGGCCTGGTAATGGAGATCCATACAATACAGCTGATGGTAACGTTAGAAGAACATTTTATCAAATAAGTGCTGTTCCAGGAATGGAAATTGATGGTGGATGGGATGGAAATTCTGGTTCATTTAACAGAGCTTTACATGATGATGCGTTAGCCGTTCCTGCTTTTGTTTCTGTTTGGGCTGAGTATAATGTAGACGTATCTACAAACACTATTACAACGTGTGCAATTGTAGAAGCGGTTCAAGATATGGGCGATGCTACTTTACACATGGCAATTAAGGAGCATGAAACTTTTCAAAATACTGGGACTAACGGAGAGACTGAATTTAAGGATGTTCTTAAAAAAATGGCTCCTGGACCTTCTGGTTCTTCAATTACTATTGTTGACGGAATGAGAGAAAAAGTATGTGTTAGTTATACTTTTGAAGGAAACTTTAGATTACCTAATAATTCATCTGATTTAATTAATGACGCTACAGAGCATTCTGTAGAAGAATTTACCGACTTAGGAGTAGTTGTTTGGGTGCAACAATTAGATAAAACGGTTTTGAATGCAACTAATGCAATTGCTACTCCATTATCAGTATCTAATGCAAGATTAGCTGCTAATGAGGTTTCTGTTTATCCAAATCCTGCGTCAGATAATGCAGTAATATCTATTAACGTAGAAGGTTCTAATGCTGCAAATGTTGTCGTAATGGATATTGTAGGTAAAACGGTAATCAACCTTGGAGATGTTAATTTGGGTTCAGGTAAAAATAATGTGAATCTTAATACTTCAAAGCTTAACGGTGGAGTATACCTAGTTCAAGTAACTATTGATGGTGTTGTTTCAACACAACAATTAGTGATTCAGAAATAATATAATTTTCTATAATAGAACCGTCTTCAATTTTGGAGACGGTTTTTTTGTGCCTTGTTTTTTGAGGTAATTTAGGTATCCTTTTCGAAGGAAGAGATGTTTTCGGTTCTTAATGTACTGAAAGTAAAACGGGATGGGTCTTTTGTTGGTAAGGAGAAACATAGTTTCATTCAAATTAACTGGATCAATAAATAGAAGGACTTGAATGAACGATCAAAACGGTAGGTAAATGAACCGATAGGAAGTGTTTAAATTGCTAGACCCTTTTTACGTAAGTCTGATGGAGGCTTATGTGAAAAAATAGCATTACTTGTTTTTGTACTTAGGGTGTACCACTAAAACTAGTTCAATGGCGAAATAGATGAGTCTTATTTGAAATGAATACAAATACTCCTACCTCTTATTTCTTGAAAGGATCAGCGTAGATTTCGTTGGTTAAAAATTCTTCGTCTGTCAAAGTATGTAAAAACGCTTCTAACGCTTCTTTTTCTTCCTCGCTAAGGTTAAACTTTATGGCAGATTGATTACCGGGCAT
The DNA here is from genome assembly GCA_047610145.1 of Salibacteraceae bacterium. Lineage (GTDB taxonomy): Bacteria > Bacteroidota > Bacteroidia > Flavobacteriales_G > Salibacteraceae > CAJXZP01. Next base: position 7,141 of record JBLFZF010000050.1, read on the forward strand.
CATAAAGTGAGCATCTAATGTGGATGTCCAACTTATTCCTGTACTATACGCATTTATCACGCTTTTTAAATCTCGGTAACCCCCATTATGCATATATGGAGCTCGAACCGCAATGTTTCGGAGAGAGGGCGCCTTGAATTTACCTTTATCTATCCAGTTTCCAGTTACAGCCTCTAGTCCTATATCACTGGGCTCTCTGGTCAAACCATTGTTTCTGGCATTTTCGGTCACCATTGCCTCGGTAAAATGACAACTAAAGCACATTCCTTTATCTAGCGAGTGAAAGATCTCTTTTCCTTGGTTTTCTTGAGGGGTAAAATTACTAAAGGGTTCCTCTAATTTATGAGCAGCTCTCCCTTGATCAAATCGGGAGTTAAACGAAATCATACTTCTAACAAACTGCGCTAATGCTAAAGAAATGTGGTGAGCCGATACCATTGAATCACCAAAAGCTCTTTTAAAAAGCACTGGATAATAGGGTTGCATTTGCAGTTTTAGTTCCAAATCGTTTAGATTCATGCCCATTTCAATGGAGTCTTGAATAGGTTCAAGCACTTGATCTTCTAATGTTTCTGCCCTTTCATCCCAAAAAAACCGACCGTTTTCTCTATATCTGGCGTTACTTAAGCCCATAGAATGTCTACCGGTTTTGCCTCCTTCAAATCCAACGGAAAGAACCAATGTATCACTAAATCCATTGGCTTGATGATGACAACTAGCACAAGAAATAGTGTTGTTTTGAGATAAGTTATTATCGTAAAAAAGTACTCTGCCTAATGTGGCTCCGTTATTTGTAATGGGGTTAGTAACCGGGGTATTGTCATGAGTGTTTATTTGTTCTACCTCTAAAAAAGTAGGTATTTTTTTTTCTTCATAATTAAACGGCCAATTGGGTAAGTTTAAATATTCTGAGAGAATAACATTTTCTGCAATGACTTCTTCACTCGTGTTAGATGTAACGTCTTTTTTACAGGAGTTTAAACTTAGTATTACCAGTAGTGTAATACCTATGTATACGTCTCGGTATAGCTGTATTTTATTAGTTGGAAACATGGTACAAAACTAATTGAAAACTTTCGTAGCTTCAAATTATTATTGAAAGGGTAAACAGTTCCTTTAATTAAGTGTTAATTAGACGGCTATTTGTGCCATTTGGAATATTAATTGCTTGTTCGATACACAAGTTTAAAGTATTATTACAACCTCAAAAAAACACATATGAAATATTCAACTATTATATTGGCAATGTTGTTTTCCTTTGCTGTAAATGCGCAATCGAAATTACCTGAAATTGATATTCAAAATATTGATTTTGAAACATTTAACACGAGTAAAATCACTAATGGTGATATGCCTGTAGTGATTAGTTTTTGGGCTACATGGTGTGCTCCGTGTAAGGCAGAATTAAATGCTATTGCAGATGAATGGCCAGAGTGGGAAGAGTCGGGAGTCAAAATTTACATTGTTTCTATTGACAATTCTAGATCGGTGAATAGCGTACAGCCTTACGTTTATGGTCAAGACTGGCCTTTTACTACATTACTGGATGTAAACTCAGAGTTTAGAAGAGCGATGAATGTGAACAACGTTCCACATACATTTTTATTAAATGGCGAGGGTAAAATTGTTTGGCAGCACAATGGGTATAACCCTGGTGATGAAGAGGAATTACTAGAACTAGTTCAGAAGGTAGCCAGCGGAGAAGAGATTTAATTTTCTAATCGATCAACTTGTAATATGAGGATTAAACTTTTAGTGCTTGCTGTAGTAATTACAGCACTATTTGGAAACCAAGCAGTGGCTCAACTTCCTGACTTAAATACCATAGACGTTGGTGAGATTCACGGAAATTTCGATTTAGGAGCCCAATACTATAGGGATGATTCTTTAATTGGAGCTCCACCCGTGCCAGAGCAAGTTTTATTTAGTGGCTTTTTAAACCTAAACTATACGAAGGGTAAGTTTAGGGCGGGTTTACGATACGAAAGTTATCAAAATGCCCTTTTAGGATATAGCCCAGAATATAAAGGAAACGGGATTCCATATAGATATGCAGGATATACTATTGGGAATTTTGATTTTACCGCGGGTAACTTTTATGAGCAATTTGGTAACGGATTTGCACTCAGAAGTTATTTTGAACCGACACTTGGGGTGGATAATTCATTTGATGGTTTTCGTGTGAAATATACCAATAAAGGAGTCGCTATTAAAGCAATGATTGGTACGCAAAGAAATTATTTTGCGCAAAGTGAAGGAATTGTACGTGGAGCAGATTTTCAAATTCAGTTAAATGAATTAGTGAGTTCTATGAAAGACGTTAAAACCAAGTATCAGTTTGGGGGGAGTGTGGTTTCTAGATATCAAGAGGATAAAAGCCCAGATTTAGTTTTACCGGAGAATGTGATGGTTCTGGATGGGAGGTTTAAGATTTCAAGGAAGGGACTTTATGTGTCTAGTGAATATGCATTTAAGTATAATGACCCGTCTGCAGATAATCAATACGTATATAGAAACGGACAGTCATTAGAGGCTGGAGTAGGCTATTCTAGACGCGGATTTGGTATAAACTTGACTGCGCATAGCTTAATTAACATGGCGTATCGTAGTGACCGAAATAACTCGAGTCAATTTGTAGAAGAGTATATCAATTTCGTACCTTCCTTATCAAAGCCACATAGTTACTTATTAATGTCTACACTTTATCCCTATGCTACGCAATTGCAAAATGAAATGGCGTTTCAAATAGATATGGTATTTAAGTTAAAAAGAGGTTCTAACTTAGGGGGTAAGTATGGAACCACTTTCTTTGTTAACTTATCTATGGCAAATGATGTGGATACCACTAACCTAAACGATTTAACGACTTCTCGAATTGGGTATTCAGCAGATTTGTTTCGGGTGGGTGATATGAAATTATGGCAAGATTTCAATGTGACCATCGTACGTAAATTTACTAAGGCATTCCAGTTAAAAATGACGTACCAAAACTTGTTCTACAACATTGATCAATTGCAAGGGAAACCCGGATATGCAGATATTTTTGCGAACGTGATTATTGCCGAAGTGAAATATAAGTTTAGTAGAACAAATACCTTAAGAGTAGAAGGTCAAACGTTATTTACCAAACAGCATGACGGTGACTGGGCAGCTTTTGTAGCAGAGTACACTATTTCTCCTCATTGGACGTTTTCACTATTAGATCAATACAATTACGGAAATAAAGACTCCGTTAAGAGAATCCATTACTTTACTGCTGCGGTAGGGTATACTCAAAAAGCGAGTAGAATTATGTTAAGTTATGGGCGTCAAAGAGAAGGCCTGTTCTGTGTAGGAGGAATTTGTAGAGTAGTTCCTGCATCAAACGGTATTAGACTTACCTTATCAAGTACTTTTTAATGAATAGCGTAATGAGAAACAGTATACTTTTATTTGCCGTAGCTATTATTGGGTTCACCGCATGTGATGTAGTCACAGAACCTTATGGTCCACAAGAAAATTTTGGATGGAATCCAGTTTACGATTTGCCAACGGTGTTTAACGATACTACCGTAACCAAAAGAAGAATTTTACTGGAAGAGTTTACCGGCCATAAATGTCCAAACTGTCCAGAAGGTCAAGATGTAGCGAAACAAATTCATCAAGATCACCCCGAAGACTTTTTAGTTGTCTCTATTCACAATTCTGGCGCATTTTCAAAACCAGATGTAAGTGACCCCGTTCATCCTTATCCGGCTAATTTTGAAACGCAAACAGGAGAGGATCTAAGAATTAGGTATCAATTTTCTGCATTTCCTGGTGGAATGTTAAACCGTTCAGATGTGGATGCAGGTGCCGTAAAAGTAGATTACAAACAGTGGTCGGCTACGGTCAATGCCCTTTTGGCTGATCCTGTGTATACAGCTCCACGGTTCAAATTGTACTTAAAAAACACCTATAACAACGAAGTGGATAACCGTACGGTTAGAGTACAGTATAAAGTGGAAGCATTGCAAAATGTAACAGGTAACATCGCTATTGTTGGTTATGTGGTCGAAAACGCCATCACTTCACCGCAGACAGATAACAGATTATCTCCTTCGTATGTACCTGACTACAAGCATAATCATTTGCTTCGTTCTGGGTTTCCGGGTAATGGTTCTGGTAAAACAGTATTTACAGATCCTGTAGCTGGAGATGTGGTAGATATTATTGATCCAAATGATTTTTTGATTACCGGTTTGGAGGAATCGTGGGTTCCTGAAAACATCAACCTCATTGTATTTGTCTACAATTCCGATACCGGAGAAATCTTAGGTGTGGAGGAAATGCATCTCATTAATTAAAAAAAATATTCGCACACAAAAAAGCCGATATTGAACTTCAATATCGGCTTTTTTATGCGTGTAATGTGTTTAGTCTAATTTCAGAACGGCCATAAAAGCGGCTTGTGGAATTTCCACATTACCTACTTGACGCATTCTCTTCTTTCCTTTTTTCTGTTTTTCTAAAAGTTTTCGCTTTCTAGAAATATCACCTCCATAACATTTAGCGGTAACATCCTTCCGAACCGCTTTAACGGTTTCTCTGGAGATGATTTTGGCTCCAATGGCAGATTGTATAGCAATATCAAATTGTTGACGTGGAATAAGCTCTCTTAGCTTAGAACAAATCTTTTTACCTAATGAATATGCATTATCTCTATGAATCAAAGCAGATAGAGCATCCACATTATCTCCATTTAGTAAAATATCTAATTTCACCAATTCTGCACGTCTGTATCCAATCGGATGGTAATCAAAAGAGGCGTATCCCTTTGAAACCGTTTTTAATCGGTCATAAAAATCAAACACAATTTCACCCAAAGGCATATGAAAAATGATTTCTACTCGATCTGTGGTTAAATAGTTCTGCGTTTGTAACATCCCTCTTTTCTCAATACACAAGGTCATAATAGATCCAATAAACTCAGACTTGGTAATGATTTGCGCAGAAATGAATGGTTCTTCCACGTAATCAAGAATAGACGGATCTGGAAACTCAGATGGATTCATTACCATAAAAGTTTCATCTCTTCTTGTGTGCGCAATATAGGACACGTTAGGAACCGTTGTAATTACGGTCTGATCATGTTCTCTTTCTAGGCGTTCTTGGATAATTTCCATGTGTAACATGCCTAAAAATCCACATCTAAATCCAAAACCTAATGCTGCAGAGGTTTCTGGTTCGAAGGTAAGAGAAGCATCATTTAATTGGAGCTTTTCCATGGCGTCACGAAGTTCTTCGTAATCATCATTTTCTACTGGATAGACCCCTGCAAATACCATTGGTTTTACATCTTCAAATCCTTGAATCGGTTCACAGGGTGTTTTCGCCAATGTAATGGTATCGCCAACCTTTATTTCTTTGGCTATTTTAATCCCAGAAACAATATATCCTACGTCTCCAGCTGATAAGGTGCTACGTGATTCTTGTTCTAATTTTAATACACCAATATCATCTGCAAAATAATTTTTGTCAGTGTTTAAGAATTTAATGAGGTCACGTTTTTTTACGGTACCATTGAAAATACGGACATAGGCAATAATTCCTCTAAAGGAATTGTATACGGAATCAAAAATCATGGCTTCTAATGGAGCCAAAGGATCTCCTTTTGGTGCTGGACATTTGGCAATAATGGCCTGTAAAATATCCGATACTCCTTCACCTGTTTTACCACTGGCAGGAATAATATCTTCGTATTCACAATCAATTAAATCCACAATTTGATCTGAAACTTCTTCAGGCATGGCGCTCGGAAGATCCATCTTATTTAGAATGGGGATGATTGTTAAATCATTTTCTAAGGCTAAATAAAGGTTTGAAATAGTTTGAGCTTGTATTCCTTGGGTCGCATCTACAATGAGTAAAGCACCCTCACAGGCGGCAATGGAACGAGATACTTCGTAAGAAAAATCAACGTGTCCTGGAGTATCAATTAGATTCAGAACATAGTCTTCTCCATCTTGAGAATACTCCATTTGGATGGCGTGAGATTTTATAGTGATCCCTCTTTCTCTTTCCAAATCCATATCATCCAAAAGCTGATTTTGAGCTTCTCTGGCAGTAATGGTGTTTGTTTCCTGTAACAATCTATCAGCCAGGGTGCTTTTACCATGATCGATATGTGCGATAATGCAAAAGTTCCGTATGTTCTTCATCTTACTCATTGACGCGAAAATACGTCAATTTGGATGGTTAATGGTATATATAATATAGGAAGTATATAAGAATGGATGCAGAATAAAGGGAGGTCTTAAATAGGGTGCGTACTAAAAAGCTTAACATTGGGATATTGATAATGTCTTTTTAAACAGGTGAAATAACTTGTTTAAGTTTCTTTACGTCAGGCATTTGCAAGTAATTGTCATCTCAATGTTAACATTTAGGTAACATTGAGGTAATATTGAGTTAATCCCTTACCTTTGTAAAGAACAAATACTTAGTATCATGAAAAAGTTAGTTTTAGTAGCAGTCTTCGCAATTATCGGTTTAGGTTTAAATGCACAAGACACGAAAGTGGTGAAAGAAGAATTCTATGCAAATGGAAATTTGAAAGCTCAGTTTATGGAAGTGAACGAAAGTTTAATTCAAGCTACTTACTTTTTCGAAACCGGAACGATTAATGAAATTGGGTTTTTTGAAGAGGATGAATTAAGTGGTCAATGGAAAACGTACAATTCAAATTCAGAGTTATTAGCAATTGGATATTTTACTGATAATAGAAAATCTGGTACTTGGTCTTTTTATCAAAATGGTTCAAAAATTCAAGAGGTTACGTATTCAGGTTCTCAGATTGCTAAAAATTAATTAAGGATGTAATTAACATAAAAAAAAGCCTTTCATTTTTGAAAGGCTTTTTTTTATGTCTAAATTTTTGAGGATAAACCAGAAGGTATTCTGCCACTCTTAATAGATTCTGAGCGCAAAGTTCTGCCAACAATTCGCTCTACCATTCGACCAGTTTCTAATACCATATCTATATTTAAATTTGTTGTAATACCCATTTCATCTAGCATTACGACAAAGTCTTCAGTAGAGATTAAACCGGAAATATTTGGGTCTTTAATATAGTACTCACCGGTTCCAGCTACGGGTACGCCATCTACAAAATTTGCTGGTTGTCCACCAATTCCGCCCATGGTACTTTCAAAATGAGTCATTCCTGCTTGTAATGCAGCTAAGGCATTAGCTAATCCCCACCCTCTAGTAGTATGCAGATGAACGATGTGTTTACTAGGGTCAGGTATTCGATCTAATAACATCGAAAAGTAGGCGTAAATACTTGCTGGAGTTCCAGATCCGTCATGATCCGCATGTTCAATATCTGTCGCCCCAATATCTAACCATCGTTGACTAAAATCAATAGCTTTATTCATATCGGTAGGTCCAGATAACGGACACCCCCAAATGGTACTAACTGTTCCGCAAACTTCCATACCAGCTTCTCTAGCTAAAGGGATGTATTTTTCGGCCATTTTCCAATACTCAGAAAGTGACAAACCAGAATTTACTTTGTGATGCATCTCACTGGTAGAGACCATTAGTAAAATTCTGTCTGGGCCGTAACCGTCCTGTTTGGATTGAATAGCTCGTTCTATCGCTTTTTCTCGAATAGTCACTGCCGTCAGTTTGGTGTGTATTGCAGCATCTGTTTGGGTTTTGGACTTTCTAATTCCTTGCAATACTTCATCGGCATCAATAAATTGGGGCATTCCTTTGGGGTTTCCCATATTGGTTACCTCAAGAGAAGTAAACCCACATTGAATCAGTTTTTTTCCAAGCCAAATTTTTGACTCTGTAGGAATGAAATGTTCTTCGTGTTGGAAACCATCACGGATCGTAATGTCGCCAATGGTGACATGTTTTGGTAAATTCATTGCTAAATATTGAATTTCAAAACTAAAAAAAAAATGGTTCTTAGAATATTATTTTTTCACGTAAATTATTCTGTGCTAAGGTGTTTATGTCGTCTATTCCTTTACAATAATTTTATTCTCAATGATATTTGCCCCATTAATTCTTGCTACATAAACTCCTTTAGAAAGTGAGGTGGTATTAATTTGAATAGATGAATTACTAGAAGTTACGGTTTTAACCACTTTTTCAGTCACATCAATTAGGGTTGTTTTAAGTGTTAAATTGCCTTCTTGTGTTATGTTAGTGATGTCTTTTACAGGATTAGGATACACGGCAAATTGACTTTCTTTTTTAATGCTATTGTTTACAGATAATGGATCTCCGCAAGGGTTTAATAATCCTTGGTCAAAGTAACTTTTAGTAGAATCTGCTCGTTCCAACATATTATCTACCCCTGCATTCATATAACCTCTCCCAATTACAAAAGCATATTGTAATTCAATGACCTCTCCTGGAGAAAAAGTGACTGGTCCAGAAGAACCAATTCCCCTTCTGTCAGCAGGTGTATTTCCAGATGTGGTTTCCGTCCAATTAGGAACTGTTATTCCTCCAGTTCCGAAAAATAAAGGATCAGAATCACCAGGGAATAAAAAGTTGGAAGTTATTTGGGAGGAACCGCTAGAAGGGTAGCTATTTTCTCCGCACAGCACTGGTGTTACATCTCTCCAAATTCCAGATAGGTAAAACAGAAACTCTTCATCTGTATTTGGGTCTCCAGTGACGTTACCGTCATTATTGAAAGACAAAAAATGGGTAAGACCCCAATATTCGTTATCCGATATTCCATTTCCAAAACCAACTCCATTGATGGATTCACTGGTGTTTATGCCAAAGCTATTGTCCATTCCATCATTATCTTGTTTTGGACCTTGTAATAGTCATACCCCTTGGCTCAGAAGATGATACCCATAACCTGGTCTACCTGAATTGTCATCATCAAATAAATCTTCGTTAAATCCATAAAATAAGCTTCGGGTCACATCACATTGAACGTAATCGTCTTGGGCGTTTCCAATATCAAAATCAGACCACATCCCTACATAAGTACTATCATAGGTGTTATTAGATCTATTGTAAACTCTGTAGTCTACAAATATGGTATTTTGAATGGCCGAGTCTGGGCATTGAAATGCGTAGGCCATTACATGTGTTTCGGTAGTCATTGAGTTAAACATTGCGGCAGAAAAGGCATCGTTGTAAATGAAATAAATGGCCTGATCACCTTTTATTTCTGGATAGTCTCCATCGTTATTAGTATCAACAAAAGGTGCTAAATAATACGCTTCACCAATGGTGGTGTCGTCATGAGCTGGCCATTCGGCAATATTTGAAATCACCGTGTAATTGGGGTCAGAATAGTGGGCTAAGTGAAAATCGATATTGTCTTGATATACTTTCCACTCTTTTTCCCATTTGTCATTCTGACTAGTTGGAGTAAATGAATTAGTATAAACTGGCCCTGAATTAGCAGGGTCATGTTGATCCTGTTGGTCTAGCTCTCTAAATTTCGCGTTGAAGAAAAAGGTAGTCCATTATTTCTTCCCGCCATCCAAAGGTTTGCTTGAAAAATAGTAGATGTTCCATGGCCTACCGGAACTTCAAACCCGGGTCGGCTCAATGCATCAAAAAGAGAGTAAATGGCTACCCTCGCTCTAATATTATTGGCTTCAAGGTAAGCGTGTATTGGTTTTGCAAAAGTAAAACAGAGATATCCGGTATCATACTTAACAGGATTCCCATTATCGCGAATAATGTATTCTAGGGTGTCAGTTCCATAAAATGACTAAAAGTTGAAGTACTATTATAGTAACCTGATTGTTACCGTAAAATGGGACAATAAGATTTGTACTGGACGTCAATAACCGAACGGGATCTAGAATTATGGAATCTCCATCTGGGTCGGTGTCGTTTGACATTAAATGCGTGGCCTAAAAAAATTGTAGATTGGTGTTTCCTGGGTAATTATGGTTAAAGTCATCCTAAGCTTTGTTAATGTACACATCATTAGCAATTGGCGCATTATTTTGGGCATAACTTGTAATTGTACTAACAAGAAATGTAAGCAGTAGTAATTTGTTCACAGCAAAAGGTTTAGGTTATTAAAAGGATGGTTAAATCCCAGTTGCTAAGTATACGAAAAAACGAAAGTGGTGGTTGGTTTAGAATAAACCGACAGACTTGATAGATTGCTCATATCCAACATCTGCTGGTAGGTCTTCTTGCTTGGATGCAGCTACAGCTAGCTCGTCACAGCGTTCGTTTTCCGGGATATTGGCATGTCCTTTTACCCAAACAAATTTCACGTTATGTGTTGGATAAATTTTTAAAAAACGTTTCCACAGGTCGACATTCTTCTTGTCTTTAAATCCTTTTTTGACCCAGCCAAACACCCAGCCTTTGCTGACAGAATCCACTACATATTTTGAATCTGAATAGATGGTAATGGCATGTCCACTTCCTTTAGCACTTTCAATAGCAACAATGACAGCCAATAACTCCATCCGATTATTGGTGGTGTTTCTAAACCCTTCGGCAATTTCTTTTCTGTGGGCTCCCGACATAAGTACAACACCAAATCCACCTGGGCCTGGATTGCCTCGTGCGGCACCATCTGTGTATACGGTGATTTGCGCCATTAGTATTTGATATGTTTTTCAGAATCTATGGCAATTCCATTTTCCCAGAGTTCTAAATGAAGGTGTGGTCCAGTAGAAAGCTCTCCAGTGTTTCCAACTACTGCAACAGGATCTCCTGCAGAAACAACTTCGCCTACCTGTTTTAATACCGCAGAACAGTGCTTGTAGACAGAAATCAAATTATTTCGATGTTGTATTCGAACAACAAAACCAGATTTAGTGGTGTAGTCAGCCATCACAATGGTACCATCCATAACGGCCTTTATAGGCTCTCCTTTTTCGGTAACGATATCGGTGCCATAATGCCGCTTTTTAGTATCGAAATGATCGACAACCGTTCCCTTAATTGGAGTGAAAAAGAAATAGACTTTATCTTCTAAGTCAGTTTTAGAATTAAGAAGAGCATATTTCTCTTGTTCTTCGATTGTTAATCGCATAACAGAGTCTTCCGGAGATTTCACATCCTTAATACGGTCAATTCTCACATCTTTCAATTCTTCGATGCTTAGCGAATCGGGGACTATTTCACCCGACAAAATAAGACGAATATTGTTGAGGTAGTTTTCACGCAAAAGTAATTCGCTACTTAAGGAATCTGCTTTTTGATAGGCATAGGCAGCATTTCGTTTCGTTTCAATATTCGAGTATCCTGGAATATATTCTCTAAACGGAGTAAAAGCAATTAGACCAATCATAAAAATGGCGATACACAGAGAAAGGATGCCGAGCGCAGTGATAATATTGAGTAAACTTAGTTTTAACGAAAAATGTTCTTCGTAAGTGTCGTCATTAATTATGACTAAACGAAACTTGTATCTCAGTCTCTTCAGTACTTTCTTTCTTTTTTTTTCTGGTTTGTCCTCCATAGATGGAAACAAAAGTCACGATTCTTTCTATTAATAGAAAAGAATAATCAAAATATTCTGATAAAATAAAATATTTTTGGCGCAAATCAGTTATTAGCATCTAATCTCAACGGTTTACTTTGGTAAAAAATCAACATAGGTATGTAATGGTAGTCCTCTTTTTTGCAGGGCTATTTCTTTTTAACGGGTGCTCCACTAAGAAAACGGGTTGGGCACATCGCTACTATCATAGTGTTTTAACACGTTTCAATGGATATTTTAATGCGAACGAACTGATGAAAGCATCGGAGCTGGCTATTGATTTGTCGATGCCGGATGACTATACTAAACTTCTTTTGGTATTTAAAGAGCTACCAGAAGAGAGTGCGGAGCTTGTTTCGGCAGATATGGATATTATATTGGAAAAGTGTGCCAGGGTCATTACTAAAAATGCTATTCGGAAACGAGGGAAGGAGCATACTAAATGGGTAGATGACAGTTATTTTTTGATGGGTAAAGCCTATTATTTAAAAAACGACTACACAAAAGCGTATAAAGTATTAAATCAAGTCGCTAAAAAATACAAGGATCAAGAATCTAGATTTGATGCCCGATATTGGTTAGCTCGCTTAGCTGCGCGAGAAGAAAATTACGATAAATCGATGAAGTTGCTTTCCCATTTGGAAAGTGATAAAGAATTACCCGAAAGATTACGATTAGATATTGCCAAGCTGTACACCTCCAATTTTTTAGCAATGGACAATATGGAGCAAGCCATTGTAGAGTTAAGAACAGCGATATCATTTGCGAAGAAAAAGCCGGAAAGGTTGCGTTTAACTTATATGCTAGGTCAATTGTTTAAAGAGCAGCAAGAGGGTCATGAGGCCATGAAGGTTTTTACACAAGTGCTAAAAATGCATCCCGAATACAAAATGGAGTTCTATACCCGTATTCAAATGGCCATGTCCTATAATGTGGGTAATGGAGGAGCTGAAGCGGTGCGTAAAGAGTTGTTGAAAATGTTGAGTGATGATAAATACATCGAGTTTCAAGATCAAATTTATTATGCCCTCGCAGAAATGTCATACAAGGACAGTGATTTGCCTCAAACCTTTCAATATTTGGAGCAGTCGACCCTCGTAAGCACAGAAAACACAACTCAAAAGGCCAAATCTTTTTTGCGGTTAGGTCAACTCTATTTTCGAAAGCCCAATTACCCTAATGCACAAAAGAATTATGATAGTTGCGTGGTATATATGCCAGCAGATTTTCCTAAAGCAGATGATATTAGAAAATTAGCCAGTAATTTAACAGACTTGGTCGCGCAAATTTTAATTATTGAACGGGAAGATAGCTTGCAAATGGTAGCTGGTATGGAATCGTATGAAAGGGAAGATTTGATTGCAAAATTAATTAAAGATCGTAAAAAAGAAGAAGAACAAAAGATTATTGAGGAACGTAATAAAGAAGAAATGGCGGATGCGAGTAGTGCATCGTCTTCCGGCCCTGGAGGACCTGGAGGGCCCGGTGGTTTTGGTGGTCCAAGTTCAGGATCTAATAAATGGTACTTCTATAACCCTTCGGCAAAAGAGGCTGGTAAGGCAGATTTTACGCGTAAATGGGGTAAAAGAGCCAATGAAGACGATTGGCGAAGAAGTACAAAAGAAGAGGATTTTGAAGAGGATGAAGAAACTAAAAAACCAGAACCAGAATTTGTGGTGAACGAAAACGGAGATACTGTTAAGCTTTCTGGTGATTGGTTAGATCCTAGTTTTTATTTAAAAGGGCTTCCAGTAACAGACGCGCAAATTGCAGCTTCAGATAGTAAGATAGTAGAAGCCTATTATGCGCTATCGGTTATTTATAAAGATCAAATGGAAGACGTTCCAATGTCTATTGAAACCTTGGAAGAACTAAATAATAGGTTTGATCCAAATGCACATACCGTAGATAGTTATTACCGTTTGTATACCATGAATTTAGATGAGCAAAACATTCCGAGATCAGAATATTACAAAAATAAAATTTTAAACGAATTTCCTAGTTCTCAGTATGCTAAGTTGATTAGAGATCCTGACTTTATGGAGCGCGAAAATGAAGACTTGATAAACGCCACAAAGCTGTATGAGAAAGCGTTTGTAAAATACTATCAAAGAGGGTACTATCGTCAAACGGTGACGTCTTGTAATCAAATATTGGCCAGCTATTCTGAAACGGAAATTGCGCCTAAAGTTAAATTTTTAAAAGCCTTAGCGAATGGCAGTGATCAAGGCGAAGAAGCGTTAAGAAAAGATTTGCAAGCTATTATTTCTGAGTACCCAAATACCGATTATTCAACTCGTGCCCAAGAGTTATTGGCGGGACTTAATATCAAGGTAGAAGAAGCACGAGCCAAAGCAAGTGCGGCCGCATCGGAAGAGCAAAAAGTAAAGCAGGCCGAAGAAATGACGTATAGATATGAGCCTAGTTCTAAACATAATTTCGTGATTATTGTAACTGCTTCGGGTCGAAATTTAAGTGATATAAAATCTACTATTAGTGATTTTAACTCCAAGAATTTTAAAATGGAAGGCTTGAAAATGTCTGCTATCGTGTATACCAGAGGAAGACAAATGATCACGATAAAATCTTTCAATAATGCCAAACAGGCCAGTACCTATCAAAAAGCATTCGAAAACAATAGCACGTTACAAAGTATTGTAGCCAGTAATCCGGATCAATTCATTGTTTCGTTCACTAACTATGCCCTTTTTTACAAGCCTAAAGATCACGTCAATTATAAAATTTGGTCGGAGGTGAAGTATAAAGATTTATAGTTTATTAAAGAGGTAATACCCCATAGAAAACGGTATACGTAAGATATGTGTATATTTGCCGATCGAAATAATTATTATGTTTAATTCAAGTTCAAAAATGGCAAAATCAAACGAGACGGAAGGCGTAATGAGAAATCATTTAGCCGCTGGAACAGAAGTTAAGGGAGATATCATTACGCAAGGCGATATTCGAATTGATGGCAAGGTGACCGGATCAATTACCTCAAAGGGTAAATTAGTGGTAGGGAATACAGGCGTTATTGAAGGAGAAGTGAATTGTGTCACCGGAAATATTTCTGGTTCAATTCAAGGCGTAGTTGTCGTTTCTGAAATGCTCAAAGTGCAAGCTACGGGTAAATTGAGTGGTGAAATTACGTATGGTAAGTTATCCGTAGAACCGGGGGCAGAATTGGAAGGTAAATTAGCCATTTCAGGAAAGGTAAAAGATATTTCTTCAAGTGGACAGCAACAAAAAAGAGCAGCCGAAAAAACAGCCTAATACCCTGATGACTCTCTCGGGAGTTGGGGCACAAATGGGAATAACCATTTGGTTGGGTGCGCAGCTAGGAAAATGGCTGGATGAAAAATATCCAAGTGATAAAAATTGGTTTACCATTGGACTTGTTTTATTCGCAGTTGGAATTTCTTTATACAATTTGATTCAACAAGTAAACCGATTAAATAAATGATCGCCTTTAATCAGTCTATTGGGCGTTTTTCTTTCGTTCTATTTTTTTCCTTATTAATTTCGTTTGGATGTCATTTTTGTTACCTACACTTTTATGTGCCGGGGTATGCCATAAATGATATTGTCATTACGTATGTGATCCATTTCTTTTTAGGTCTGGCTATCACATATGGTTTGTATCGGTTGAAAGAAAAGTATGCGCATTCTTTAGGGTTTGTTTTTATGGGAGGGAGTATGTTTAAGTTCTTAATTTTCTTTCTAGCCATTCAACCCATCTATAAAGCCGATGGGCAAGTGAGTGCTCTGGAGTTTGGATACTTCTTTATACCCTACACCCTATCACTGGTCTTTGAAACCCTATTTATTAGTCAGATATTAAACACTTCTGATTTTAGTGATTAAATCAGATTAGCCGCATTCTAATATGGGGTTTTGAAAATTAATATTTGATTTTAGCTTAATTGGTCAGTACAGATATAACAGACAGATAAACAGTATTTTCAATACCATTTATGGGTACTTAATTAGGGTGAATGTATGGGTAGCCATTAAGAAATCACAATTGCTGATTTTCATTTGTGTACTTGGATAGGTATCTAACTATGGAGGATTTCAAATAAATAAAGAGACGTTTAAAGATTGTATTTTAACAGGGGTCTAAAATAAAAAAAATAGATACTATATTTTTGACTGGTGTAACCTCTCTATAACTCAGTGATATAAGGCGATTACGTAATTGATGAAAAACCCCATAAAATACCCGAAATTTTCCATTCTTAAATGAAATGGAAGTAGTAATATTGCAGCGTTTTTTAGACACCAATTATTGTTTATTTGTTATGCAAAACAAATTAGTCGGGAATTTACTTTTAGCGTTGATGTTCGTTTTTTCAATGAACGCAACAGCCAATTCGCATTCTGAAGCATCTGATACAGATGTAAAAACGGATATTAAAGAAAATATCACGCATCACTTGATGGACTCTTATGAGTTTACCATCACTCACGGTGTAAGTATGCCATTGCCAATTATCTTAATTGATAATGGGGTACATGTTTTCATGTCAAGCGAATTTCACCATGGTGAATCAGTGGTAGAAAAAGATGGTAGTTTTTATGCAATAGGTCATGGTAAAATCTATAAGACAGATGCA
>JBLFZF010000051.1:0-23202 GCA_047610145.1 Salibacteraceae bacterium
TAAAAGTAATTTCGTTGGCCGATACATCCGGGTATCTTAACATTAAAGCATCAGGAGTTTCTATGGTTTGCGCGTATCCAAAAACGGATGCGCTAGCCCATGTAAGGAGGGTGAATATTTTTTTCATGTTTTAGATTTTGCGACAAGGTAAACGGAAATAATACGGGCTTTCCAAATTTTTGGTGAAGGGTAATTTTTTTATATGAATGGAAAATGAGGTGTTTAGGAGTGTGAAAATGGGATTATATGTAATACTTAAAATTAAGCTAAATTCCGAGCTACTAAAAACAACAAGGTATTTACCTACTCATTTGGTTTCATAAACAACTATATACCATGATTTTATCAATCATTAAAATATGAGGTCGCTAATCATGCTCCTATTCATAGGCTTTCATTTCTCCGTATTTGGATCCGATAAAGATTCCATTTCCTCTAAGAATATCCCTGTTCATAGTACTAAATAATGGAATAAACTCTCCGTTAGTTTAGGAGCGTTTTTAGCCAAGTATAATAGTGGAATGCCCATCGGTAGCTAGCCGCTGGGCTTAGGCGAATTACCGTTTTGAAAATATCAGAAACAGGGGATTAATTTAGCCTATTTTAGAATTAACAGAACCGGCTTTAACAACTTGAAACTGATTTAGAAATTGGAGATGTCTTAATTCCATTAGGGGCCGAAGTAAATAGCTGGTTTAATTTTCCCATATTTCAAGCAAAATATGACTATTCCTTTTACCCAGATGATCGTATTTCATTAAGAGCCTCTTTTGGTTTCTTTATTATGCCTATCCGCTTCGCTATTAATATAAAAGACAAAACCGCCACCTCTGCAGACGTCTTGGCACCACTTCCGTTAGTTGGAATATGGTCTGATTTTAATCACCGAAAAGTGTATTACCGTCAAATCATTGAGCTATTACACCTCAGTTATGAGGGCCTTACTCAAAGTGTTTTAGACCTTGATTTATCGGTAGAATATCGCCCTACTAATTACTCCGGTTTAGGAATGGGTGTAAATTCGACCCACTGGAACTAAATTCAGAAGGGGAAACCTAATTCTGCAACTTACTTTTTTTTGAAAAAAACGTTTAGTTACATTGGAATATTTTTTCTACCCTAGGATCTTCAACTACTTCGCGATTAATTAAAAAAACCTCACTAAGAAATCATCTGCTATCTGAAATTCAGAAAACTACCTACGTCTTCCACCGCCCCCTCCACGAGAAGCACCCCCTCCACCAGAAGGCCGCGAATATTGACGTGATTGGGTTTGACGCTGTTGTTGCTGACGTTGGTAATTTTGATTTCCTTGTGTTCTACTCTGAGCCGAACGATCTAATTGCTGCTGGCGTTGTTGTGCTTGTTGTGGTCGCTTACTTGCAGAGCCATTAGCTGGTTTTTGAGCCGGTTTTGTTACCGGCTTTTGACTAGACTGAACTCCAGACGGACGGTCTTTTCCTTGAAAACCCTCTTGGGTAGGACGAGAAGAGTTTCCATTACTCTTGTTTTGGAAATTACCTTGTTTGTCCCTTTGATACACATTTCCTTTCTTGTCAGAATACATATTATTCTGCTTCGTAGATGGTCGTGACTTGCTATTTACGGCTTTGTTACCTCTATTTATGTTGCCCGTTTGTTTCACCCCGGTACGTTGGTTCTTGTACACATTTTGATGACTATTTCTATGTCCGGCCGCATAACCTGCACGATAGCCGTTATTATAGCCTCTTTGATACCCATTATGATAGCCATGATTATAGCCGTGTCGGTAGCCACCATGATAGCCTCTTGGCCCCCAATACCCGTAATGGTAAGGATGATATCCCCAACTTACCCATCCGTAACTCACACCTACAGTAAAACCCCATCCTGAATATGGATTGTAATGTACCCCATATCCGTAAGTTACCGGTCTTGGATAGTAATAAGTTCCATACCAAGGTTGGTAATAATAACCCGATCCGTACACTACAACTCCTCCATACACATAGCTATGCGTATAACCTGGCGTATAGCCTACATAAACCACCTCTGGAGTAGAGTCATAAATGTATACGTACTTTACATTATATACCGGAGATTCTGGCGGAATGTCATCCACTCCTTCCGGACGTTCTGTAGAGACAACCCAAGGTCCGATTGGAGTATCAGAAATAAACCAAACTGCATTTTCTACTGCGTAATACTTACCTGAAATCAGCAAAACCGACTTATCTGTGTTTATTCCGTATTGGATTTCGGTACCGGTAACGACTTTAAATTTTGGTTCTCCATCATAGGTCACTTCAATTTTGGCTTCCTTTCGATCAATAGTGGCTGTTTGCGGTATTGATTGTTCTAAAATTGCAGATTGCGCTTGCTCCGTACCTGGTATACTTACCAATACATCTCCCATACTTGAACTGTCTGGGATACTTTTAAATTCTTCGGGTAAATCTGTTGGCTCCACAAATTTCCATTCTCCGTCTACTAAAGATGTAGACGCATACCAACGACCGGCTAATAAAACGAAATGATTCTGACTATTTACATCCATTATCACATCGCTCTCCGTATTACCTACATAGAGTAATGAGGTTCCTTCAATCGATTTATAATCCATTTCACCATCTACAATGATTAATTCAGAAGCTTTGGTTTCTACTAAAACCTCTGGGGCTTTATCATAGGTATCGGCAATAGAGTCGGTCGCTGTTTCTTTTTGATTCTTTTCAGAAAAAGACTTTATGTTAGCCGGAATTTTAGTTGTTTCTGTATACCCCGTCTTCACCTCTTTAGACGTGTACCAAAATTGGCCCCCATTAATGTAATAGTTGGCTTTTGAATCTTTCACAATAAAAAACGGAGTGTTTATTACGTACTCGAGGCCTGATTCTTCGTCTTTTTTCAACTTCGGTTCTCCATCAATCATCACCAATACAGCCGGAGAGTTACGGAAGAAAATTTGAGGCGGATCATTGTTTATTTGGGCAGACAGATTGTTTAAATCTTCTACCTCCTCTAAACTAGCCGATAATCTATCTAAAGACATAACGATATCCCAAGACTCCACTTCTTTGGTTAATAAATCAGTGAATCTCTTAGATTTTTCTTCATTCACTAAATCAGGGAAATTAGTATTAATTACATCTAGCGATACTAAACGAACCATTCGAGTCTCCAAATCAGTTTCCATTTTTGCCTCAAACCATATGGCCCCAAATACGAGGTCCTTTTTTGGCGGTTTCACGGTAAGCGCCATTCTTCCGGATAAAACATTTCCTTTAAAAGACTCTAACTGCGGTTGATACAAAGTAGTCACATACCCTTTTTCGCCTTCTATTTCCATGGGCCATGAAAACTCTGTTTCTACCTCTTGGCTAACACCTATATAAGAAAATAAAAAAGGAAGAAGACAACTAATTGCAATGACTAATTTACGGATTATCATACTGAAATTTTATGTGAATACTGAACAAAGGTAGGCTAAGGAGATGTATGAATAAAATAGACCTACTCTAAATAGCTTCCTTTTTCAATGTGGCAACATCTGCCATTAACTGCGCTAAAACCTTTTTATTTAAACCATCATCAATTCCCACTAACCTGGCCTAAACCATCCACTAAGAAACCGTATTGGATAGATAAGAATTCTTCCTGTGATATATTTACTCTTAGGTCTTCTTTCGCAAAAGAGCAGTGGCTAGCTCAATCATAGATAACCTCTCTGTTTCCGGTTAAAAAATCCTATCCCCACAAGTGGCATATGGCAAACGTCTTATTTCTTTTTAGGGAATAAGAATTGCACCTGAACTCTTGATTGCCAATCACCTACATTTGCTGGTTTCTGCGCATTGTAATATACTTGTGCATTCACATTAATGGGTTGCCCACCTAATTTGAAAACTTTACCGGCACCGGCACCTATAGGCACGGTCCATTTATCATTTACGGCATTCCAATTAGCGGTCATAATGGGCGCAGAAACAAGATACCAAGCTTTAGGTAAATTATAATTCACAAAATATTGAAATAACAACTTATTTTCACTGACTTCGCCAAAGGTCCATACGTTATTAACAACCACACCAACCACCCATTGTTTTACGGATGTTAAAGCCACTACGGAAGGGCCTACGCCAAATTCACCGCTCCCAAACTCATTAGAAGACGCAGTAGGCAACTGCACAGCGGGTCCAACTCCCCAAGTTACACTGGAAGGTTTTGTAGGAGAAAGCCAAGCGGTATAACTAATATCTCCTAACCCGGTAGTACTGGTATTTTCTATGGTAGAAGGCTGCGTAATTACGGGCACAATTAATCGATTAATGAGATTGAACTTTTTAAATGACACCGGAATCACAGGTTGGACGTTTAATACGTTTTGTACCCTATTAAATTCTCCAACACGGTAGGTTGTGTTATTTTGAAATGGCAAACTATACATGGCTGCCAAAGGGTTTTGTGTTGCCTTAGCTAATGCTGCTGCTTCTGTATCTATTGATTCTTGACCAACGCTTACTAGTGCTATTGACATGAATAGCATACAGCAAGTCAATTTGATATTAATTACTTTCATGTGATATATTTACTACTTATGAGTATTTAAAATAAAATAATTCCACCCCTAAACTGGGGTTTATAAAAATATAATAGCGCGTGCTATTTGCCCAACTTTGATAAACTTAATGCGAACGTCTTATTTTTTCAAATACCAACCCACTGTTTCTTCGATAAAGCCGCGTATCTTGAGTATTTCATTATCCGATAAATCGAGTAAAGATAACACCGCCCCATTCCAGGTACCGCCTACTACCCAATGTCCGAATGTTAAATCGGGCATTTCAGAATATACCATATTATTTCCATTTAAGTTGTAACCAGAACAATAAAAATAGGGCGCACCTACCATACTGTCTTGCATGGCTAAACCAAAACCAATACCTGTATTTGGATTAGGAGCCGCATAGATACCCGTATCAAAATGGTGTGGCCAAATTCTTATTTCAGAGGAGGTTTGTAACGTACCTGCCACCAAGCCACTTGCTTGATTGGCTAAAGATCTAAATCTGACCCATTTTTTAACCCGCTCCATAGAGAATGTATTCCATACCTGATCCGCAAAACTATATTCAGGTATTTGATAATGCATCTCTTTCAAAAAGCTAGGAGTGTTCAACCCCAGTTCGCTAAGCTTTTCGTTTATTTCAATTTCAATTTGTGTTTGTGTTTTACCCTCAATTAAAAAAGACTGGAGCACATTCCATGTATCATTTAACCATTCAAACTGACTGGTTACTAGATTTAAAGTTAATATTACTTTCTCTTTCCCAACATCCATCCACTGGCCATAAATGCGACAAGAAACGGGGTCAAAAAACAAATTTGTGTGGCTATCGTCTTCTTTTGGAGATACGAACGTTCTATTTGCTTTCGCAATAGTTTGAACTAACTGATGTAGTTCTTGATCAATTTGAGTATAGTCATTCATCATTTTAGCTGTACTTAATTAAATTTAAGGAATCTAGAGTAAAACTATAGTCAAATGACCAATCCAATAGCTCCGTAGCAGAAAACCAGGGCTGTATGTACTTTAAAAGACAAAAAAGGGGATTCGAATTAAATTCGAATCCCCTTTCCCCCTTGTGAAAAGCCCAACTATTGGCTCATCATTACTCTTTTAGCTTCCGCTTCTAGGTCAATATATGGAGTACCTTCTACGGTCACCCCTACAAATGCAATTTTACCACCCGAAAACTTGCTTGGGGAAGGATAAAGCTCACTTACTCCATCTCCACTATCATACCCAACACAAAGGCCATCACCCGAAAGTGTGAATTTTGCAGGTTGGGTTTTCAAAGGACCCTCGGCAACCACTTTTTCGTTGATATATAACTTCATAGTCCCTACAGATTCGCCCATATCTCCTGTTTTTGCTCTAATAAACTCCATACCGATGGTATATTCACCGGGAGCTAATTCTTCAGAAGATTCGAATACTTGTTCCGGTTTTATACCTAAAAAATTATAGACGTAATACAATTTATGATCCTTGATAAACAAGGTATGTCCACCAAAACGAGAACCGTGAGCAAATATCACCCCTGATGATGTATCCGTAAGATCTACATTAGCCAAAATCTTATAAGAACGACCTCTTACATTCACTGCATTTCCTTCTGGAACGGGAGCTGTATTAGGATAATACACATACCGATCTCTAGTAGGTTCTGACGATGGTCTTTCAATACTAATAATTTCAGCGGCACCTCTATCATCTAATGGCAATACATTATTTATCTCTGCTTCTACAAACCAAGCATCAATTAATTCTTTTAATTTCTCTGGGTTTTCTTCTGCTAAATCTTTTGATTCAGAGCGATCTACAGCAACGTGATACAATTCCCAGTCATCCTTATCAAAATTTCCTTTACCCGAAAGAGGTGCATGAACTGCAGCTGCTTTCCATCCATCTTTCCAAATTCCTCTAGAACCTAACATGGCAAAGTACTGTACATGTTTTTGAGTCGGATCATTTGGTTTTGCATCGAAAGAATACGCCATAGATACTCCAGATAAAGGCACTTGTTTTACGCCATTATACACTTCTGGCATTTCTAACCCAATCGCTTCTAATAAAGTAGGTACAATATCTACGGAGTGATGATATTGGTTACGGATTTCCCCTTTGGCTTGAATACCTTTTGGCCAAGAAATAACTAATGGATCATTTGTACCCCCTGCATATTGCGAATACCTCTTAAACATTTTAAAGGGTGCTGAAAACGCAGAAGCCCATCCGGTAGGATAGTGTTCGTATGTTTCTGGACCTCCCAAAACATCTAAATATTGCATATTTTCAGATAACTCATCCGGATAACCATTGAAAAACTTGTTTTCATTTACCGAGCCATTTGGAGAACCTTCTCCAGAAGCACCGTTATCCGCAGCATACATTACAATTGTATTTTCTAATTGACCACTTTCCTCTAGGTAATCAATTACTCTTCCAACTTGAGCATCTGTATATTCAGAAAAACCAGCATATACCTCCGCCATACGAGCAAACAATTTTTTTTCATCATCGTTTAATGTATTCCAAGGGCGTACGTTATCAATAGCTGATGCCATATCCTCCCGCATTGGGTTAGTCGGAGTGTTTACTGTTCCTTCTGGTAGAATTCCTTTTTCAATCATTCTAGCCGTTACCCAATCTCTATATACATCGTACCCTTCGTCAAACTTACCTTTATATTTGTCGATGTATTCTTTTGGAGCGTGGTGTGGAGCATGGTTAGCTCCTGGATTATACCACATATACCAAGGTTTTGAAGGATTGGTAGCTTGTTGATCTTGTAACATACCTAAAGCATGATCCGCCAAATCTTTAGAAAGGTGATACCCTTCTTCTGGGCTATACGCTGCCTCAATAACATGATTATCTTCAATTAAATCTGGATACCAGTTATTGGTTTCTCCCCCAATAAAACCGTAAAAACGATCCCAACCCATTTGCAAAGGCCATTGTTTTTTACTTCCTCCAGAAGCCACATCTTGCTCTGGCACATTGTGATTTTTACCAATCCAAAAAGTACTGTACCCGTTATCCTGTAAGATTTGAGAAAATGGTGTTACTTCCGCACCCATGCGTCCGTTTGCTCCTGGATACCCATCAGCAGTTTCGGTAATTGCGGCCATTCCATTTAAATGGTGATTTCTACCTGTTTGAATGGTGGAACGAGTTGGTGAACATAAAGCGGTGGTATGCCATTGGGTATAGGTCAAACCGTTTGCTGCCAGCTTATCCATAGTTGGCATATTAATTCCTCCTCCATAAGGAGACCATGCACCTAAACCGGTATCATCGTATAATACAAATAAAATATTTGGAGCTCCTTTAGGAGCTGCTTTAGGAGTATAAGGAGTCCAGTCAGACTCCGAATCTCTCACATCTAACGCAATTTTACCTTTGAATTCTGAGTTTGAACTAGAGACCTCTTTTACTGTGTCTTTAGAAGCTTGACTGCAACTTACCGCAGCAAGGATAAATAAGCTACATGCCATGGATTTCCACAACACTTTTAATATTGAATTTTTCATAATTTGATTAATTAATTAAGGCAACAAAATACTCTGTTAATATGCTCTGACCTGAGATTATATGAAAAATGGGGCGGAAATTAATTCCTGCCCAATTTTGATTTTTTTAAGACCTAAGGTCTTAAGTATTTAAAATGCTCTAACCGCTCTAACGTGGTTGGATTCATCTTCGCCATCCCCAATTTGAGAACCTCCTTGACCCATGTACTGAACCCATACGGTATTGCTTAACTGATGAGAAGAAGTCCAATATTCAATGTTTTGAATTCTCTCCCCATTATTTGCTTCGGAAATTAAATTTATCACATCCCTATTTTGGTGTATTAAGTTTAACTCGTCTTTACTAGGTAAGAACCAGTCATCATACCCATTCGAAACTAGAGAATCGCATATAGCTGCGGCAATTAAATTTGAAGAACAGACACTTCTAATATCTACAGTGTTTTGGGCACCTGTTCCTACTTCTAAACCATTGGCTCCTGTAATAACAGAAGGCTGGCACCCCCATTCACAACCATAACTTTGGTTACCTGTGGAACAAACTAAACCATGTGTTTTTGTAGCATCAAGGTAAAAGATAACTCCACCTTGATGAAAATCTCCAATGGCTAATACTGTAGGAGGAATAAGTTCTTCTTCATCATCTTTACATGATTGAGTAAATATTAATAATAGTACGATTGGCACAATCATAAATAATTTTTTCATAACGGTATATTTTTTCACGAAAATATACCACGAGAATGACTATAAAAATATCAAATGATATGTGGGTTATTTTATTTTGTTTTTAACTCTATGCAGAGTTAACGGGGTGACTCCTAAAAAACTTGCAATGTGTTTATCATAAGTAGAACTTAAATACAATGGATTCCACTTAACTAAATCTAAATACCTTTCTGTGGCAGTCATAGTAACAAATGTGTGTATTCGATGGGAAAAAACTACAATAATTTCTTTCATTAAAAAAATATAGAATTTCATCATCGGGGGATTTTCATACGCTATTTCTTCTAGCTTACTCAGATCAAATATCAATACGTGACTGTCCGTAATAGCCACCGTATCTAATTGAGAAACTTGATTGTCTCCAAAGGACACCGCATCTCCCATCAGAAAACCTTCTGAACGTAAATGACAATTAAGTTCATGTCCATCCACGATTGTGTAAGAACGAGCTGCCCCCTTTAACGTGATAAAAAACTTTTTATCTTTCCGGCCACTCTTTAAAATAATTTCTTTGCTTTTAAACGCTTTATAAGTGGATATAGACATTAAAATTTCAACTTCTTTTTTGGTCAAATAGGGATAGAACTTTAGTAGTAAATCTTGTATTTCTGAATTTGAGAATCTCATTTTGCTAGTTGAACTAATTTAAATGTCTATTACCGCTTTTTTTTAAAGATATGTGGCGAGTTCTATGCCGCTAATTAAGAAATTTCAAGTAGAATACAAAACCAATCTATTTTGCTTCTGACCTTTTGCTTAAATACCATATTAAAATCCCACTTGTTAAATACATCCAAATTACATAGGCTCCTGCTGGAATGGCCATTTCTACATTTCCTAAAATAGATGTGGCTATTACAAAAGCTAAAGCGCCATTCTGTACGCCACTCTCTACGGTAATTGAAATTACACTTTTGAAATTCAATTTAAATAGAGTCGCTATTAAATATCCTAATCCCATGGTGGTAATATTTAAGATCAAAGTAACCATGGCTACTTCTTTCATTGCGGCAACTATTATTTCCAAATTTGCAGCCAGTACAGCAAGAAGAACTAAAATAAAAATTATAGAAGAACCTGTATGCACTGCCTTTTTCATTCTTAAGGCAAAGCCAGGTTTAAATTTGCGAATCAACATTCCAATGGAAATAGGAATAACTGTAATTCTCATTATTTGTACGATTGTATCTAATACGGGTAATTTAATAGTAATACCTGTCCCACTAACAAAATAAGCTAATGCATAAGTTAAAATAAAGGGTATTGTTACTATACTAACCATACTTGTAATGGCGGTTAGAGTAACGGATAATGCAATGTTTCCTTTACAAGCATGAGTAATTAAATTACTAGGTGGACCACCCGGACTACTAGCCAAAATCATTAATCCAACCGACATTACTGGACTTAAATCAAAAGCTATAGCTAATGAAAACCCAATAATTGGCAATAGGATAAGTTGATTGGTGAAACCAATTAAAATGGCTGTAGGCTTCTTAATTATAACCGTAAAATCAGCAGGAATTAAAGTCGTTCCCATCCCTAGCATAATGATTGCCAAGGAAAATGGTAAAAACACCTCACTTATAATATCTGCTAAAGTCATTAGTTAAATAATGTTTAATCGCTTTTACTAATTCTATTTTTTTACCATATAACGATATAAATCCAATAGTTTTTGATTGTTGGGGTATACTTTTAGCGCATCCGACAGAATCATTATCGCTTCCTTTTGATTTTTATCTTCCTTAGTTTCATACAAAGTTAAGATGTAATTGTAGCCGTATTTAGGATTTGTAGGCTCTAATTCATAGGCTCTTTTTAATCCGCTAATTTGCCCTTCACTATTTTGCATTCCACCTTCATTCAATCCCATGAAATAATGAAACTCTGCATTTTCCGGAAACTTACCAATGGCTTGTAATATAATAGTTTTTACTTTTGTAGATTCACTTTTACCACTATACAAAATTGCCAAGTTGGTGTACGGACTCACTTGTAGAGAATCCATTTTTAAAGCTAGTTCATACGCCTGAATGGCTTGATTTGGCTGCCCTATAGTCTGGTAATACTCGCCTAGCATAATTTGCCCAGTAGGGAAATCTGCATTCGCTTTTAAATAGGTGAGGTATTCGGAATGAACTCCTTTCCATATTTGCTCCATTTTTGGATCCAAACTTTTCGGATTCACGCCTACCACAGATCTAAAAGCCATAATTCTAATCGATTTTACAGGGTCCCTAATCCCTACTATTCCGTATTTTTCTTTGTGTTCTTTCGGGAAGAAAATCAATCCTGAATAGGCCTTTTGACGCACTAAATCACTTTTGTCTTTTAACGCATTTAATACCATTGCAGATGCTTCTTGCGACCCATTTTGCTGCACATAATCTAAAGCTGTTGCTTTGGCTATTTCAGGAATGGAGTCGTTAGCTAGTAAACGCTGAAGATGTGAAATCGCATTTTCATCTTGCAAAGAACCGGGTATTAAATCATCTGAAAAATGATACGTTCGTTCCGTTCCAAACCATTGGTTTACATTTTCAGAAGCCCACTTAGCATTCTTATCTTTATGGCAAGAATTACACGCATTGGAAGTTCCGTATTTCACCGATTGATCCGGCCTAGGGATTCTAAAACTATGATCTCTCCGGTAATCATTACCCATATACATTTTACCATCCATATGGCAATTCACACATTGTGCTCCTGTACTCGTTTCTGGATGATGCGTATGCGTTGAGGCAGCATAGGTATTATCATGACACTGTAAACACAGATCATTCCCTTGTGCTTTTAATTTACCTGAATGGGGATTATGACAATTTACACACGTTACATGATTCCGATGCATTTTACTGGATAAGAAGGAGCCATAGACAAAATCCTCTTCCATTATTTGCCCATCGGCTTCGTAAAAGGCATTGTTTAATGTTTGCGGAAAATACCGATTTAAAAACGTTGAATGAGGATCGCCAGAATCTTCTAACATGGTTCTACGCGCATGACAAGTGGCGCAATTATCTGTTTTCTGTCTATGACTAGCTGATACGAAAGCAGCATACGGATCTTTTTTACCCAACTCCATCGCCAAAACGTGATCACGACCCGGTCCATGGCAAGATTCACAGGCAACATTAATTTCTTTGTAAGTGGTATGAAACGAATCTTCTTGCGCATCATAATTTTTTTGAACATGGGTAGAGTGACACGAAGAACACATAGTGTTCCAGTTTTGGCCACCCTTAGACCAGCTCAACCAATCATGCGGTTCAACTATAGTACCCGAGTTTTGATGAAACCACCTGTTTTTTTCGGTATCCCAACTCGCTCTTAAGGTTTGGAACTTACCACTCTTGGCTTCGAGTAGATACTGTTGTAATGGATGCCAACCAAATGTGTAGGCTACATTAAAATTTTGAGAAACTCCAGCCTCCGTAATTTGAACCAAGTAATGGCTATCTGTTTTAGAGAATTGATATTCAATTTGATCCGCACTATAACTCGTATCAAAATTTGCTTTCACATACTCTGGGGTAGCCTTTTGCATGGCAAAAAAGTGATCGGATTGTTTCCACTCGGCAAATTCACTTTCATGACACTCTTTACATTTTGAAGCGCCTAGATACGGTTCTTCAAATCCGGCTTTTTTCTCGGGTTGATACACTTCTTTTTTACCATTTTCATCACAAGAAACTAGGATAATAATGCTGAAAAAAAAGACTAAAAATTTAGGCATGCACATCTAGTTTAGACAAATGTAAAAATCTACATAACAAAAAGGTCTCTAGATTGCATTTATCACTTAAAAGCAATTTTAGCATGAGCCCCATCACATTCAGGTTTTTAATCGAAGCCATAGCCGTGCAAATTTCGGTGATACCTGATTTAATCTCTATTCCCTTATTAATTTCAACCACTTCTATATCTATTTTAATCAGCATAGGTCCGTTTTCTTTTATTGGAGGTTTTACTATACCTATTTGTTTTTCGCCTTTTATTACTGAGCTATTTTTTTAATTGAAACGGATACACCACATTCCAATCATTTTTCATATCAATAACCGTCCAACCGTTAGCCTCTGCTTGGTCCAAACCTTTATCCAGTTTACCTATATGTGATTTTCGATCATAGGCCCATTCCCGTACTTCATCGGTATGGTGAACATACAGCATAAAACTTTTCAAGGTATGAGATGCCGTATATTGCATCATGGCTAAATCACCATCAGAATTACCCGAAGAAAACACTGGTTTTTTACCAATTATTTTCTGAATATTTTCTGGCTTACCGTCCTTATCATTGGTGAAATCTAGAACAGGAAGTCTTTTTATTTGAGGGTTTCCATCGTTATAATCAAATTCTGTTTTGATTCTAGAACCTAAAATTTGTTCTTCTGGAATTCCGTAAATTTCAGTAACAAACGCACGCATAAAGTCAACCCCTCCGCCAGATACAATGAATATCTTAAAATTATTACCCCTCAAATAGGTTAACAATTCTAACATAGGTTGATACACCAGTTGATCGTACCCCACATTTAAAGTAGGGTGCTTGGCTGTTGCGATCCACTTTTTCACATCCTCTTTGAATTCTTCTTGCGTATTGCCCGTATGAGAAGTCATGACTATTTGAATGAGGCCCTTTTCCCCTTGCGCCAACAAGGACTTCATGTCATTTTCTAAAATTGCTTGATACGGTTGTTCTGTTTTCCATTCGGGATGATTATCCGCCATGGCTTTAATTCTATCTATAGCAAAATACAACTGAAAATACATAGGTTGTTCTGCCCACAAATTACCATCATTATCAAAGGTGGCAATTCTATCTTTAACGTTAATAAAACTTACGCTTTCTGGATCTGTAACCTCTTCTACATAACTAAAGATTGCTGTTTTTGTTTTTCCTTCGTTCCATGAAGGAAGCGGATCTACTGCTGTTATACTAGTTTCTACTTTTTCCTCCCCCATATTTGGAGATGAACACCCACTAATTAGGGTAATTAAACTATAGCTAACCACCCCTATACCTAAGTTCAATACGCTATTTAAATCCATCCTTTTCGTTTAAAATACCACACCATTCCACTCGTAATAATTACCATCAACCCAATAATAAAATAATAGCCATTCATCCATTCTAGCTCTGGCATATTTTTAAAATTCATACCATAAATTCCTGCTATAAAAGTGAGCGGTATAAACACGGTCGATACAATGGTTAAAAATTGCATCACCTGGTTCATTTTGTTAGCTACGCCAGACTGATAAAGATCCATAACAGTCGTCAACATTTCTCTTTGGGCTTCAATTCCGTCTAATATTTGCTTCACATTTTCATGAACATCCGCAAAATAACGGATGCTATATTCGGAGATAAACTCATTTGATTCTTTTCTAAAAAAGCCCAATCGATCTCGTAATGGAAAAACCATTTTCTTGAAATTTATAAGTTGCTTTTTTAGTTTAAGTATACGTTCTCTCGATTCTTCCGAGATTTCATCAATAACTTCCTCTTCTAGGTTTAATACTTTTTCGCCTGCGCTCTCTACAATAAAGAAATAGTGATCAATAATGATATCTAGTAAACGAAACAGCAAATAATCTACCCCTTTTTCCGGTACTTTACCTTTACCCGCGCTCATTCTTTGAATTAACTCATCAAATAATTCGTGTGGTTTTTCTTGAACCGTAATTAGCCAGTTATGACCTAACATAAAACTAATTTGATCTACAGAATACAGACTTTCTCCTTGTTCTATATTTAATATTTTTAAACTCACAAAAAGGCAATTATCGTACTCTTCGACCTTTGGCCGAATAGATGTATCTAAGATGTCTTCTAATAACAGCGGATGAAGATCAAAAACTTTCCCGATTTGAGATACTAACTTTTCATCATGGAGACCGTTCAAATTGATCCAACGTAATTTTTTAGATTCATTTGGACTTTGAATTTTTTCAAAATCCATGAAAGATTGACCTTCAAATATTCCTTTTGAGAAGATAAACTCTGTTACCTCGGTACTTTTAATTTTTTGATCTCCAATATGCACCAAACTACCTGGCGGGAGACCTGCTTTTTTTGATTGCTTACCCATTCTAAAAACCTAAAAAAAGGCCGAATACTGCTATTCAGCCTTTTATTAAAATAACCTATTCATTTTTAATTAGTTACTGGTTGGCGTTTTCAGCTTTTCCATTACCTGATCTAGATTGAAACTAGCCGCTTTCATTCTTGGAGGGTATTCTTTAAAGGTCATTAAAAACTTTCCTACAATGTCTTGAGCTGGTACTAATAAAAACGCATGATCCATTAACCAATCATAATATGTGTTAGAAGTAACGGTTGCAAATTCGTATGGATCTCTTCTTAAATTATAGATCATGGGTAAACGTAAAACCGTAAACGGCTCTGCCCATGTTTGCAGGGTTCCTTGAGACCTTTGCTCCATAAAAGAAATTTTCCAATCATTGTAACGCAAAGACATTAAGTCTCCATCATCCGAAAAATAGAACAACGCTATTCGAGGTCCTTTATCTTCTTTTCCAGTAAGGTAAGGCAAGAAATTATACCCATCTAAGTGAACTTTAAAAGTCTTATCTCCGATCGTATGTCCGTTTAACAATTTCTCTTTCACATCCTCTTGACCAGCAGCCGCTAAATAAGTGGGCAACCAATCCATACCCGACATAATTTCGTTAGAAATAGCACCCGATTCAATGTGATTTGGCCAACGAATAAAAGAAGGTGTCCGCCATCCCCCTTCCCAATTGGTATTTTTCTCTCCTCTAAAAGGATTTACACCTGCATCTGGCCATGTGTTTTTATGAGGTCCATTGTCTGTTCCGTACTGAACAATCGTGTTATCTGTCACACCTAATTCATCTAATAGATCTAATAACTGACCTACGTGCATATCGTGCTCCATCATTCCATCGCCATATTCATTCTGTCCAGAAACTCCTCTCAACTCCTCTTTTACGTGAGTTCTGAAATGCATACGAGTACCGTTCCACCATACAAAAAATGGTTCTCCAGACTCTACAGCTGTGGTGATAAACTTTTTTGCCGCCTCTATTGATTCATCATCAATAGTTTCCATTCTCTTTTTAGTTAAAGGGCCCGTATCTTCAATTTTTCCATCGGCTATCGAATGAATTACTCCTCTAGGCCCATAATTTTTTCTAAAATCTGGATACTCTTCAGGGTTAGGATAATCAGGCAGTTCTGGCTCTTCTTCTGCATTTAAATGATACAGATTGCCATAAAATTCATCAAAACCATGATTTGTTGGAAGGTGCTCATCTCTATCTCCCAAATGATTTTTTCCAAACTGACCTGTTCTATACCCTAATGGCTTTAACAGTTCTGCAATGGTTGGATCTAATCCTGAGATTCCTTCTTTAGCCCCAGGCATTCCTACTTTACTCAATCCAGTACGGTATACACTTTGACCCATAATGAATGAAGAACGACCCGCAGTACAACTTTGTTCGGAATAATAATCTGTAAACATCATGCCCTCTTTACCCAGACGATCAATATTTGGGGTCTGGTAACCAACTAAACCATGAGTGTAAGCACTAATATTAGATTGTCCAATATCATCCCCCCAAATCACAAGGATATTGGGTTTTTTATTTTTTTGGGCTTGAGACTCCATTTGAAATCCAAACATTATTACTCCCAATCCAGCAGCAATAAAAAGTTCCTTTTTGGGTAAATTAAGTTTTAACATTAAAGCTATTATTGATTTAGGGTAAATTTAATACATCACTATCAAATTAGGGCTCTATTGAAAATAAAAATAATTAAGGTCACTACATTTTAAAATTCCTTCCCAATACCTAAGGAAAGCGACCAAGTATCATAGCCTTTTTTTAGATCGTAAAAAAAACTAGGTCCTAAAACCCAATCGGCACCCAACTTAAAGTTATAATCGGCTCCTAATCTAGCTATCGCTAAATTTTCATGTTTTTCTAGTTCAATCCCTCCGCCTAAAAAGAGTGTCATATTTGAAGATAATTTATAGGCACCAACCGCAACCACAAGAAATGCTTTCTCTCTGTTTAAGTTCTTCTCCAAAATCAAATACTCAGCTAATTCTAAATCTATCATCGCTCCAATTTCAAACTTATCGGAGATTTCTCGGAAATAATCAAAGCCGATAGAGGGCACCAACACACCTTTTGCTTCTGCTCCTTCTGCGGAGGCCCCTTTTGGAACGAAGGTATACCCAAAGGCAAAAACAATAAGATTCTTATTTTCTTTACCTTTTGTTTCCTGCGCATTTATCTCTAAACCAATAGATACCATAAAAACCACACATAGAAATAATTTACTCATAATTTGTATACACTAAGATTTTCGAGGGCCTAAAAAACGATAATTTAAAGAAAGCATGAATGATTTTCTATCTCCTATAAACCCTAACTCCGTTCTAAATTGCCACGCTTTATTGAATTGAAACTGGCCCCCAATAGAGGCATTCCAGAGTTGTTTGGTTTGTTTATCCATTCCATACTTAATTACTGCTTCCCCATCTGCAGCGACTAGCCTTTGCCCAATTTGTTTTATTAATAAATTAGCTGGCTTTACTTTTTCAACTGGAGAAAGAGATTCATAGTATTCCAATGCATCTTCCCCTTTTTCATTCATCTCATCAATGGGAATTGCCTCTTTTAATACAATGGCTCCCACGGTTTCAGAATTCATTTTCACACGCATTGTTCCTGCCCAAATATTTATGTTACGATCTGGCCTCTTTTTAAACATAAAGCTATGCCCCATTCGAATACCTAATACATTTACTTGGGTGGCTTTATCTAATAATTCAGGCTTATTCCACGTAAAATTTGCATCTACTGAAACCCATAAAGGACCTACCCCCCCAGCACCTAAAATGCCGAACCCTGTAGTCGTTATCCCTTGTTCAACAACAGAGTACATAGCAATTGGAGCAACAAGATTAATTTTTGTTCGAGATCGCCCTGCACCAAATAACCCGTAAACATTTACAAACGGAAGAATCCATATATCTGGTCGGAAGGTAGTTGAAAATGACTCATTTACATTTTCACCAAATTGAACAAAGTCAGTTTGAGTTAAAGGAACATTTATACTATCTGTTGTTAAACCAAGACGCATATTGTCAATAGTGATTCCTTGTCTCATCCAAATAGTATTGACCATTACACCTAATGGAAAAGGAATATCAAATCCTTGTTTATAGGCTCCAGCTCCCCAAATAGGTAATACTCTATCGTATTCCATAGATTTTAAACTATCCGTATAGATTTCGTGTTTAGATTTAACCATCTTAGTGGTATACTGTGCACTTAACCACCCAGGTATAGCAAGAGAAAGAATACTGATAAAGAGAATGATTTTTTTCATTTACTAATTGGAGTTGAATCAAAAATACAATTTACACTTTATTGCCATCTAGTTTTAATCAAAACAGTTCAAATTGGGAGTTTTGTATCCCTCCCTCCAGAAGAAGCAATTTCTTTTTGGCTGATAAACCACCCGCATAACCAACCAAACTGCCATCTGAACCGATTATTCTATGACACGGAATTATTATAGAAATGGCATTAGCTCCATTTGCCGCAGCCACTGCACGAATTGCTTTTTCATTACCTAACAACCTAGATAAGCCCAAATACGTTTCTGTTTTCCCGATTGGAATTTTTTGTAACGCCTCCCACACTTGAACTTGAAACGGAGTTCCAACACACCTAATTGGAAGGTCAAATTGTGTTCTTTGTTTATGGAAATATTCGGTTAACTGCTCTTTTGTTTGTTCAATAACCTCCGAAGTTTCTGCTTTAAACTCAGATTTTAGGCCATTAGATATTCGGTTATCAATTGATTTTCGCATTTTACGAAAATTCCAATCTGCCAAACAAAGCGTATTATTAAATGATGCTATTTTTAAACAGCCCACCGGAGATTCATACAATTGATAGTAAATATTCATCAATCAAAATTTCGTTGATTAGGCATAGGTGCTTCTATTCCTGCCTTTTTCAATTCATTAAAAATGCGTAGCGAAATTTCACTATTTGCTTTTAGTGTATCAGAAAAAGTAGACCAATAGAGTACCGAAAATTTCAAGTTACCATCTTCTCCATACCCATAAAAATAGGTTTTTGGAGCAGGGTCAGAAAATGTATTGGGATGTGCATTAGCTACTGTATTAAACAATTCTATAATTTGATTGGGGTCTGCAGCAGCGGAAGTCCGCATGTCAATTTTACTTCTACGATCCCGATCAGAAAGAGTCCAATTCACCACCTTTTTTGAAATTAAATCTCCATTTGGAATAATTGCTTCTGCACCTGAATAAGTTCTAATATGACTAGACCTTACTCCAATGTTCATCACCTCACCCATTTCATTGTCCACTTCAATTGCATCTCCAATATTAATAGGTCTTTCGAAGGCTAGAACCAAACCTGCAATAAAATTCAACACCACATTTTGTAAACCAAAACCGATACCGACCGATAACGCACCAAAAACGATTCCTAGTTTTGAAAGATCAAAACCCGCAGCTGAAAATGCCATATAAACCCCAATAGAAATCACAGAAATCCGGAGTATTAAAGATATGGCAGGTGCCGCCCCTCGGGGGAGTACCTGAATCATCCAATCATCCTGAAAGATTGATGCTACCATTTTAGCTAAGAGTAAGGAAACGATCAGTAACGTTGAAAAAGACAAGATACTTCCCAAAGAAATTTCGGTTTGCCCTACCTCCCAAGAAATGTCTAAGAGACCCGCTCCCCATTCCATAATATTATCATAAATATCAAATCCCCTTAGCGTAAACATAACCCATAAAAGCAGTCCGAAAAACGCAATTATTGGCTGAAACCTTTTAGTGGTTGCTTCCACCATAACCGATAATGCATGCATTTGGCTAACCTTACGAATTTGAAAGACCAATAAAAGCATGTTTGTCATGATTTGAACAGCCAAGAAAACTACGGTTCCTAGCGCAACCGAGATTAATACTCCACTTAGTAGGATCTCCGCCAAATTGACCATTCCAATTAGGTTAAATACCACTGTTAAAAGGATAATGAATCCGTATAACGGACCTATTTTTTTTAATAAGCTTACTGAACGCTGAAAACGGTGGGTATACTGAATCCGCACTTTTTTAACGTGTAATAGCGCAAATAAAAGAACACTTGATTTAAGCATTAAAATCAAACGAACGGCATTAGACCTCGGTATAAAGTAGGGTTCAATAACTTGAATTACATACCCCAATAGAATTAAGAACATAAAGAGTGAAATGTCTTTATGTGTAAATTTCGGCATTAAAAAAGCAGCAGCCGAAAGCACTAATAATACCTGAAGTTCAATAAAAGAGGGAACTACAGCCGAATAAAAGAAGAAAGACATCAGGACTCCTATTAGGAGTGTTGCCGAAAATGGATTAGTTAATATGACTTGAATTTGATTTAAGTTTAGAGAATCTATAGGCAACTCCGTTAAACTCCATTTAGATCTTATTAATAATAAGATTATGAATATGATCAATAGCACCAGCAGTTGCAGAACTAAAGGTTGAATACTGGAATCAATAAATATTTTTAAGTTTTTATAATCCTCTTTTACTCCTTGAATAATTGGATTCGGTTGAATAACAGACATTGGGATGGCAGCCGTATCCATTGGTGAACTATCCGACTTAAAAACCTCCCAAATTGGTGCGCTATCTAACACAAAATAATCCTTTTGTTTTTGACGTTCAAATCGCACTATTTCGGAGCTTGCCTCATCTACAATAAGAATTAATTCCGTGATTTTTTTTTCAATTCTAAACAAACTATCTAATCGAGTATGAGAATAGTCAATCAAACTATTTAAGGTGACAATCATGGTATCTAAACTCGAAAAAACGTCTTCAGATTCTGTGTTTTGTTCTAGTATTCTTTTGGTATTCATCCATCGTTTCCGTTCTAATATTAACTCTTCGTTAATATTATTAACTTCCTGATTTCTTTTATTTAAAGTCTCTTGTATCGCTTTCAATTTACTTTTGAAATCGATCCACATTACCTCTCTTATCTTTAGCTCTCTCCTAGATAAAATTTCAATTTCTTCATACAAAGAATCCTTTTCTATCCTAACATTGACATAAACCGTATCTATGATAGAATCTATTTCTAATGTTTGAGCGTTAGGTGTTAGTATTTCACGCAGGTTTTTTATCCTACTTCTTAAAGATTCTGTTTCACCCGAAATCTCATTAATAGACAAGGTATTTTCTAGCGCGATACTGTCCATTGGTCCTTCTAGCAATTCTTGAGAAAAGCCAATAGTTGCCCCTGAAATCATTAATAAAATTACTAGGGTACACGTTTTCGAAATCATCTTCATTATATTTATATTGAATGTTACAATATAAATATATTTACGAAGAAGGATGATATTTTAACGATTCTGAATTTTAGAACTTTGGGATTTCATTATTTCTAGCATACGGTAAATCCATAATATGATTTACAGAGTAGTATCTATTTAAACCACTAACCGCAACATTTCTAGCAATTTCTAGATTGAGATATCCATTGGTTTCTAGCACTTCATCTGGAATTTGAATAGTTTGAATTTCTCCAATAATTATAGACGTCTTGTTATGTTTAATCTCTACACGCTCTACAAACTTCAAACCTATTTTAATAAACGACTCTAACACAAAAGGAGCTGCAAATCCGTCCAAATGCTCTGCAGTAAGACCACATCTTTCAAACTCACTTTTGTTTTCCTCTATTTTTGCAGAGGTATAATGTGAGTTTACAAGGATGTTTTGATGTACATGGTTGATGGTGTATACACCCGTTTCTTTAATGTTTTCAAAAGTATCTCTTCGAACTTCAGTATGGGGTCGCAACATGAAGCCCAATAGCGCAGGATCAGAACCAATGTGCATTACCGAATTAAAAATTCCTAGATTAGTAATTCCGTTATTAGATTGAGAACCTATTAAACATGCCTGTTTCGTACCCGACAATGAGTTCACAATATTGAGTCTTTTTGCTCTAGAATAGGACGCAAGATCCGCGTTATAAATTATCATAAGGGGTTATTTTGAATTGTACTTTTTTTCGAGAATTTGAGATCTATAATCAAATATTTCTCTCAACTTGGATTTAATAACTAGCACATTTGCAATGGAACCTATAAAGCCAAATGGAGGTTGATACGAAACAATGTCGCTCATTAAAACCCCGCCATCTTTCTCTTCAATATGGTGTTGATGATGCCACATTTGATAAGGACCTACACGTTGTTCATCCACAAAAAACTTTTTAGGCTCTACTTGGGTAATCTCTGTGACCCATTGTGTTGGAATTCCTAAAAGAGGTTTTACCGAATAGCTAATAATCATTCCTGGGTGCATTTTTTTTGGCAGGTCGGAAGAGGTGATATCAAAACCCATGTAATCAGGGGTGATTTCTTTTAAGTTTTGCGGTGCAGAAATGAAATCCCATACCTCATCTAGTGTTGCATTTAACTGCTGAGATTCTTTGAACTGAAAAAATGCCATGGTGTATTTTTTTACAAAAGTACAGTATTGTTTACTCTTTAATTTTTTTGTTTAAACAAAAAATACAATACTATTATTGACTAATATTTCTGTTTTAAGTGATGTAATCTCAAGGCGCATCGTATTTTAGTTTTTGTGATACATAAAAAATTATAATCTGTCGTTAACCATGAATATTCGCTTGACTAAGTCTCCAGATCTTCCCGCTATGATGCGTATAATTCAAGATGCTCAAATACACTTAGCCACTCAACAAATAGATCAATGGCAGGATGGTTATCCAAACGAGTCGATTATCAAAAACGACATACAGAGTGGGAATAGCTATGTAATCATCAACGAAAACTCAGAAATTGTTGCCACCACAATGTTCACCACAGCACCCGAATCTACTTATTCAAGTATTGATGGGGATTGGTTTATACCGGTTCACCAAACCTACGGGGTAATACATAGATTAGCCATTTCGGCAAAACACCGAAACCAAGGAATAGCAAAATTCGTTTTTAATCATTTTGAAAATGAATTATCACGAAATAACCATACCTCGATGAAAGTAGATACGCACCGAGGTAATAAAGGCATGCAGCATATGTTAACCTCCATAGGTTATAAGTATTGTGGTGTTATTTACTTGAATACGGGAGATGAGCGATTAGCCTTTGAGAAGGTATTGAAATAAATCCTAAATTGAAACCCTAAATAAACACAATAATCTTATGACTAAATATTTAACGCTACTCGCACTAATTATACTCTGTAATACCAATTCTATAATTGCATAATCTGAACCTACCAAATCCGAGACTATTAAGTG
>JBLFZF010000052.1:0-23153 GCA_047610145.1 Salibacteraceae bacterium
GCAGATACAAGTTCTGATGATGAAATAGACACCAAAGGAATTTCTGTTTCACCAGCACACTTCCATTTAAATATTAAGCCAGGTCAATCTAAATCTTACAAGATTAAAATCAACAACGATACTGAATCCAAAAAAGAGTTTAAGGTGAATATGTATGACTTTAACATGAACGGAAAAGGTAAAAGTTCGTTTCTCCCAGCAGCATCAGGAGAGTATTCACTTTCTAAATGGATGAATGTTTCTCCTACCTTCTTTGAAGTAAAACCAGGAGAAAAGAAAGAAATTTCATTTACGGTAACAATACCTAATGACGAAACGGGTAACCGAGCGGCTTGGTCTATCATTATGATTGAACAAGCAGAACCAAGAAAAGAGTTACAACCCGCACAGAAAGGGTCAGGAACAGTTGCTCTTGGTGTAGTACCCACCTTTGCTTTCGGAGTTTTTGTATACCAAAACCCCCCAACCGTTAAAACCGAGAATGTAGAAATGATTGGTTTCAAGATGGATACTAAAGATGATAAAAACACCATCTATCTAGAAGCAGAAAATAAAGGTAACGGAATTGCCTATTGTACTTCATATATTGATATGATAAACAATGCTACCGGTGCACAAGTAAGATTAACAGTTAAAAAATTCACTATAGTTCCAGGTTTAATCAGAGATTTTGTTTTTCAACTTCCCGCGATGATCCCAGGTGACTACACTGCAATTGGAGTCTTAGACTATGAAGGGTCAGAAGAGATTCAGGCAGCGAAAATGCAAATCACAATTAAATAGAATAAAAATTTTTACTAACTATATAATCACTAATTATTATGAAAAAAGTAAGTTTATTAACAGCAGCGATGATGATCGCAGGAATGACAACTGTAAACGCACAGTTAATCGATGAAAAAGATGTAACAGTAACATTGGATCTACAACCAGTATTACAATTAGATATGTCTACACCAGACCAAATCGAATTCGTATTTGACGATATCGATGAATATTATGCAGGAATTACACATTATGGTGCAACTATACTAAAAGTTAGTTCAACAGTATCATGGGATTTATATGCAGTTGGAAGATCAACTGGAACAAACGGACCAGAATTTTGGGATCAACAAATTGATTACGGAAATTCAAATCCAAACGCACAACCAAATTTACCATTGAGTTTATTAGAATTGCGCCAAGCACAACCAAACAACGGTGACGGAGCTGCTACAGGTGGATTTACTGATTATTCTGGAGCTTTTTCTCCATCATCAGTTCCTTCAGGTGGTAACTCTTTATATGTTAACGGTGGAACAAACACTGCTCCTTCTGCTAACGATAAGTATTTAGCTGGTCACTCTGGTACTTCGGGTGTTGCTGGTCAAGATTTCATGGAAGGTGGATCTTACATGAATCAAAATGGTATCAACTCAAATTACTATTATGTAATTGACTATAGAATTCTTCCAGGATTGCCAGCTATTTTCCCAATGGCTGCTGACGCTGATGGCGCAACAATGGAAGATCTTGTTACAACAAGTGGTGCAGGAGCATATGCTGAGCCAGGTGTTTACACAATGTACGTTCAGTACATATTGTTAGAAGATCAATAGAATTCACCACAAATTCAAAGGAAGTGACTTTAGAAGTCACTTCCTTTATTTAAAACAAAATAATGCACACCACTCCCCCAGTAAAATCATTATTCATCTTAGTAGTTTCTCTACTAATATTTGCAGTAGGTCACAGCCAAGTTCATTGTGGTCTAGTTCAAATAGAACCGAATACCTCGGTTAATGCACTAATGACTTTCGACTCCTTTTCAAAATACACCGGTGGATATACAATCAACGGAGTAGCTAAGATCAGGGTAAGAGTTGAAGATAAAGCTATTATCGATCCATTATGTTCTTGGAATTTGATAATGACTATTGAAAACAATCCTGCAGCTGGTACACCAGCTGATGAATGGGAAGAATTAAATCTATACGGAATTGGATCGGGTCAAAACCCAACGATTGATGCTTTAGAAATTCGTGTTAGAAACAGTTGTGGAACTTCACCGGTAGACGGAATGTTCACCACCTTTACAAATAGCATGGATGTAATAGACATCATTGCACCAATGCTACCTGTAACTCCAGCTGGAACTTGTGCCATTAATACGAACGGAAAAGGTTCATACATGACACATTATGATGAATTTAATTTCACCATTGATATACGGGTTAAACCGGGTTATGATTTTAACCCAGGGATTTTTCAACTGAACGTGAAATTTAAATTAGAAGAGAATCTATAACTAAAATGTTTCCTCCCCAAAACACATATCGTCCTCACCAATTAAAAACAATCCTCTTTTTGGTATTGGTTTTTTTAGGCTCCGTTTCTTTGGCGCAAGTAAAAGGAATTAACGGAGATACGCTTAATGCGGTGGATGGCGACAACCCTATTACTTCTGTTGATTCTAAAATACAGACTCCTACTACTCCAGAGTTACTTCCAAACCAAGTAAATATATTTTTCACAAATGATAAGATGGAGCTTAAAAAAGGCGAAATCATTTCTAATGTTTTATCGATTATCAATAAAACTGCCGAAGAGCAGATTTTTATGGTAGATATTCTGTTTCCTGCAGGATGGATGAACTTAACCGATAACAAAGCATACAAACTTCTACCGGGAGAAAAAATATTTGTTCCAATCATCCTTATTCCTCAAAGAATGATGAACAGTAATACCGAAATCATTATCAATACATTTTTAGTTAACCAAGCGGACGAGCAATTAGCGGCAGGTTATTTTACCATGTTTACCAAAAAATTGGTTTCATGGGAATCTTCCATTGAAGAAGGATCTCGTTTGTATTTTAGAAATGGAGAAACCGAGAAAGACTTTAACTATAGTGTAATGAATACCGGTAACTTTAGTCAAGACATCCTTATTAGTCATAAAGCCAACGATGGAGAGTTAATTTTAAAAGACACCAACAACTTTGTTCTAAAAGATCGTGCAAATACTATTTCATTATTGCCAGGTCATGACACCACAATTACCTACCGAGCAACGACTAGCGAGGCTAACAAAAGAAATTTCAGAAAGGTTTCTTTACAGAACCATAATCCAAACTCTAATTTAAACTTCAAAAAGCATACGGTTTACATTAACTCTACCGAACCAAAAGGATTGGGAAGTGATATCTACAAAAAAGGAAATAAGGTGGACATCGTTAAATTGCCTAATCACATTAAGGCATCTCCTTATGGATACCCCAACTTGCCGCTTACTGTAGAAGCTAATGTGCAAAACGTTCTTTCTGACTTTACTTTTATGTCGATTAACATGAGAGGCTTTAAACAAATTAACGAAAATGCAAGTATCGCATATTTCACCCAACTTAATTATTCTCAAGCCTACTGGAATGAAGACATTTTAAAAACAGTACCTTGGTATGTAGGTTACTATGACAGAAAAACTACAGTTGAAGTAGGTCAAGTATCTGGTAACCTTATTGGTGTTTATAATTATGGTCAAGGTATTAAAGCATCTCACGCTTATGCTCAAAAACAAAAAACATCCGCCTTTTATGTGCGTGACCCAAGCATGTTTAAAGAAGCAAGAACAGAATCTTTTGGTGTAGGACATGAATTCAAATTAAGTGAAGACTTTAAAATAACAGGTAAAGTAGGACGTGGTATTAATAACCAAACCAATACCATTATTGATGTTGCTACCATCAACCCATCATTTAATATTAAGAAAAAATTCTTCTTTAACTTTATGGCGGCTGGTTCAAAAAGAGAAGTGAATGCTCCAGGAAGAAATTTAAGTGTTGAAGGTTTTTTATTAGGGGCGAATTTCTCTACTAACTATTTCAAGAAAAAGGTGAAAACGAGTTTATCGGGTAGGTATAATGACCCTAACTTTAGTTACGGAGCTTTAGAAAGATTGACAGGTACTCATAGAACGTCTATAAGTGTAAAACCCGACCTAAACATATACATCAATAACAACTATCAAAACATGGTATCGTTTAACACTACGGGTAACAACATAGGGTATACTCAAGAGATGATGTATAACAATGTTATTTTTAGTAAATCTACCCGTTTGGGTACTTTTCAACCGGGAATATTTTACAATATATCTGATTATTTAGCAAATAGAGTCCACTCTCGTGGTCTTTCTTTTAGATTCTCAAACTTTGATTTTCAAAAAAATATTCTTTCCTCTTTCTTCTTAAAAGCTGGATATAATGACCCTATTGATATTCCGGTAAAAGCAGATTATTTTACTTTTGAAATGTCTGGTTTAATACGTTATAAAGTATGGAACTTTAGCTTAAAATATAACTATGGTGCTCTTTCTACAAATGCTCTAGTCAACATGCAACGAGAAGGAGTTACTCCGCAATCGTTTAGAGTTTCGGTTCAAAACCAGTACCAATTCAAAAACCCACATTATCTGTTAGAAAATTCAGTCATGTATAACTATAACAATCGTTTTGATGGACACAACATTGGTCTATACCCCCAGTTTTACTATTTTACTAATTCAGGGTGGAGATATGGAGTAGAAATGAATTTGAATTACGCCTCAAGTAACTACGCTTCTATTTACGATTCTTACAACTTAAATAATGCCGTAGGTACCGATAGAGGAGCCAATGTAAACAGCAACGTTAATGTAAACATTAGTATTCGTAAGGAGTTTGGTATTCCAGTACCATTTGCTAAAAAACATCATGCAACCAATACAATCACTGCATTTTATGATGTCAACGGTAATCAC
Source organism: Salibacteraceae bacterium (assembly GCA_047610145.1). Lineage (GTDB taxonomy): Bacteria > Bacteroidota > Bacteroidia > Flavobacteriales_G > Salibacteraceae > CAJXZP01. The sequence continues at coordinate 4,780 of JBLFZF010000052.1, forward strand.
ATGCATGATAAAGATGAGCCTACAATGGAGAATATCATTATCCGAATTAAAGGGAATGAAGTAATTACAAATGCCAAAGGAGAAGCTGAAATTGCAAACATGCCTGTAGGAAGATATCCAATTTCAATTATTGCTTTAGATAAAATGGAAGGCTGGTTTCCAGACTTATCAGACTCCATTACTATTTTAAACAGCGGCCAAATTTTGATTCCATTTATGAGAGGTGTAAAGGTCTATGGAGATGTTATCTTAGATCGTCAAAAAATTGCGATTGCAGATAAAGACAAAGTCTTTGATATGTCGAGAATCAAGGTAACTGCAATAGGTGGTAGAACCTATAATACGTTAACTGATATTGACGGACATTTTGAGTTCTACCTTCCAAACGGTGAGTATACCTTAACTATGGATGAAACCATTTTAGGAGACACTTACAAGTTATCGAAAAACAACATTCCACTAACACTAAAATCTTCTCAAGATGGCGTGTATATGTCTTTTTACATTGTAGAGAAAAGACGAAAAGTAGAGTTTAAAACTTTTTAAAAATCACCCGACTATCCCCTACTTCAACAATAAATCATTTACCATTCTTAATTAGTAGATAGATAACTCTGGCGTTCTATCTTTGTTGCATGAAATTTGATGATTATCATATTGCCGAACGAATCAAAGAGCAACTCCGTAGGTTAGAATACAAACGTCCAACGGATATTCAGTATAAAGCTATTACCCCTATTCTTCGGGGCGAAGACGTTTTAGCTATTGCCCAGACAGGTACAGGTAAAACAGCTGCTTTTGTTATTCCAATTTTAGATTTAATTCAGCGCAAGAAAAACGACCGCAGAGTGGACGGAATTAAGTGCGTAGTAATGGCGCCTACCCGCGAGTTAGTTATTCAAATATCGGAGGTTTTTGAAAATATTGGTAAAAAGCTTCAAGTAAAAACACTAGCTGTTTATGGAGGTACCGAACAAGATCCTCAAATTAAAGAATTAGAGAAGGGTGTAGATGTATTAGTCGCAACACCAGGTAGAATGTTTGACCTAATTAACCAGCAATACATCAAATTGCACCGCGTAGAATTTTTAGTGTTAGATGAGGCAGATCACATGCTTGATTTAGGCTTTTATAAGGATATTGAAGACATCAAACGGTTTCTTCCTAAAAAACATCAAACATTATTTTTCTCGGCTACCATAAATAAAAAGATTAAGAAATTAGCGCATTCATTGGTCAAAAACCCAATTAGAATTCAAATATCACCGAAAGACCCTGTGTCTAAAAATGTCGAACACTCCGTCACATTCTTAGAAATGGATGACAAAAGAGTATTTTTAGAACGGTTTATTAAGGATGAGCCCGAAGCAAAAATTTTAGTTTTTGTTCGCACCAAAGTAAGAGCAGAAAGAGTGCGTAATGCAATGGATCGAGTACTCATTAAAACGGAGACAATTCACGGTGATATTGTTCAAAAACATAGAGAACAGGTTTTACAAAACTTTAAAGATGGCAGCAATAGAATATTAATTGCCACTGATGTAAGTGCTCGTGGTATTGATATTCCAGATGTAGACTTTGTAATCAACTACGATTTACCAGATGAAAGCCCAGAAACCTATGTACACCGAATTGGGCGTACTGGAAGGGGAAAGAAAAAAGGTATTGCCGTTTCTTTTTGTAGCGAATCAGAGAAAGAAATGCTCGCGAAAATTGAAGAGTTTGTGACTAAAAAAATTAAAGTATTAGATATCTCCAATGACGATTACCATGACATCATGTTTGCCACTACTGAGAAAAAAGATAGTTTAGCCATGTTGATGAAAGAAATTGAGGATATAGAAGCTTTAAAGAAAAAGAAAGCGGGTAAAAAGAAAGCGAAGAAAATTAATAAACGAAAAAAGAGTTAGAAGCTAATAGTCGAGAGACCCAATTTTAGGACTTAGAAAATAAAAAATGCCGTTCATTTTGAACGGCATTTTTTATTTCAATTTATGGGGTTTTGAACATTGTATTTTCTTCAACACAATCTATTTCTGTTTCAACTCTCTAAACCACTTCCCACATGGTATTTACATAGTTTTTTTTTGAATCGAAAAAATTTTTAGTCGAAACAAAACCACACTTTTCAGAAAGTTCAATTAAATTATTAATGGAGTATTTTCTACTTATCTCGGTATGAATACACTCTCCTGTTTCAAAAGAAACTTCAAAATCCATTTCATTAAAATGTACCGTTTGTTCTTTTAGCGAAACTATATAACTCCTAGCCTCTCCTGTTTCTGGCTCATATAAAGCATAATGTTTAAAGCTATCTAAGTTGAAATTAGCCCCTAGTTCTCTATTCATTCTAATCAGCAGGTTCATATTAAAAGAAGCGGTAATACCCGGTGAATCATTATACGCTTGTAAGATGATATCCGGATCCTTTTTTAAATCAACACCTAGCAACAATTTATCATTCGGCTTAAAATAGCTTTGAAGTTTACTCAAAAAACTGGATAAATCGTCTTTTTGAAAGTTTCCAATATTAGACCCTAGAAACATCGTCACATTTTTACGTCCAGTAAACTGTTCCATATGTTTTAAAGCTTCGAAATAGTCCATGTTTAAGGGGCGAACATCCAATTCTGGAATTTCACTTTTCAGCATTTCATCCAATTCCCCCAAAATATTTGCAGAAATGTCTACCGGGTAATAGGTGAAGTCAATCCCCATTTTCAAAAAATGTTTCAGCAGCACTTTTGTTTTAGACCCATCGCCAGCTCCTAGTTCAATTAGGTTAAATGGCAATCCTTTCGGACAAACTTGTTGAAAAATATCCTCTTTTTGGTTTTCAAAAATCTCCATTTCAGATCTAGTCAAATAATACTCCGGCATGGCCATTATCTGTTGAAAAATAGCATCTCCTTTTGCATCATAAAAATATTTAGACATCATGGTCTTTTGTGGGTTGGTTAACCCTTGCATGGTATCTAGTTCAAATTGTGTTACTTGTGTAGTAATATTCATTAAGTAATTTTCTGTTATTGCGCTAATCTTATTCCTGTAAATTGGGTTTGAGCATGGGCTGGCCAAAAATTACGGTAGGTATTTCGAGAATGATTTTCGGGTGTTGCCACCGAAGCTCCTCTCAAAACCATTTGGTTCACCATAAATTTACCGTTGTATTCTCCAATGGCTCCTGGCGCTTTTTTATATCCTGGGTATGCCAGATACGCACTATTAGTCCACTCCCACCGGTGACCCCATTCAAATTTATGGCTCGCAGCTTCCCATTCAAATTCTGTTGGTAGTCGCATCCCTCTCCATTGTGCATAAGCCCAAGCCTCAAAGTAACTAATATGTGTTACCGCTTTATGCGGATCTATTTCTGCTAATCCGGTCAGTGAAAATTCAAACCAAACGCCATTAATATACCTCCAATATAAAGGAGACTTAATTTCATTCTCTTGAATCCAACTCCATGCTTCATCATGCCACAGGTGAAAATTTTGGTAAGCACCTGATTCAATAAACTCCACAAATTCCTGATTAGTAACTAACCTATTTGCCATTTTATATTCTGGCAAAAACACATGATGAGCTCCAAATTCATTATCAAAACAAAAACCATCTCCTGTATACCCAATTTGATGCATCCCAGCCTCTATAGGTATAAAATTCAATTCACTATTTTCTAAAACATTATCAATTGGGTTAATATCTGCATAAACTGGAAATATTGGATTACTACCTAAAATAAACTTTACGTCTGTCCAAAGCAACTCTTGATGTTGTTGCTCATGCTGCAGTCCCATTTCAATAATAGGCCTCCATTTTTTAAACTGTTTAGTGGTCATCTGTTCCAAAAAACGAACCATTTCATCATTCAAATAAGCCCGATAGGCCATTGTTTTTTCTACACCTGGTCGGGTGATGTCACCTCGTTTATTTCGTTGTAAACGAACTCCAATCGTACTATAATAGGAATTAAAAAGGTAGTTGAATTGTTCATCAAACAAATCGTACTCCTTTTTTTTACTCAGTACAAACGTTTCAAAAAACCAGGTCGTATGCGCCAAATGCCATTTCGGAGGGCTTACATCATCTATGGGTTGCACTACATAATCCTCTGTTTGAAGAGGAGCACAAATATGTACCGACTTATTCCGAATACTAAGGAATCTTTCGATTAATCTATTTTTCATTATTGCAGGTTTTGGGCTTCAAATTTATTTCGTATACCCCGAAAAAATTGACTTTTAGACGACCAATTTGTTAAATTATGCGGAAAAATGCACAAATTTAGCGGTTAGCTATTGTTTTTGTTATGCAAGCATACTATATTTGAAGCTCAATATTTTGATTGTTACTATTCAAAGTTAACGAATAATAGATTCTATTATCACTAATTAGAGAAAAATATAAGGCCTATGATCAAAGTATTTTTTTTCGGAAATTCCGAATTTACACTCTTTAAAATAACAAAATGAAATCGAGCGAAACATTTGATTTTCACATAAGGTGGGCTTGGTATAAAATATCCAGGTTATATAATTCTATTGCCCAAGAGCATGGAGTAAATATGTCTGTAGGATATGCGTTATTAAAAATCGACCCTGAAAATGGAACTCCATCTACCAAGTTAGGGCCTTTAATGGGTATGGAATCTAGAAGTTTGACTCGAACTTTAAAAGCCATGCAAGCAGATAATTTAATTGAAAAAAAAACCGATGAGCTCGACAAGAGAGTTATTCGAATTATGCTGACCGATTTTGGAGTAGAACAACGTGAAATAGCGAAAAAGGTAGTTATTGATTTCAATACTATTATTGACGGTAAATTAACCGAAGTAGAAAAAGAAAACTTTTTTTCCTCGATAGGAAAAATAAATGAGGTTTTGGAAAGTGAATTATTTCGCAAAAGAAAAAAATAAATTGAATACAACATCATTAAAAAATAACCAAAAAATGAAAAGAGCCATTAGAAAAGTAGCGGTGTTAGGTTCCGGTGTTATGGGATCTGCTATTGCTGCTCATTTTGCTAATGTGGGTTGCAAGGTTTTATTACTGGACATCGTACCCAACGAAGCAAAAGAATCTACGAATAAAAAGGAACGAAACGCCATTGTTGATGGACATCTAAAAACGTCTATCAAATCAAAGCCTGCCCCTCTTTATACGTCCAAATTTGCGAACCGAATTACTACTGGGAATTTTGACGATGACATGTCAAAAATTGCGGAATACGATTGGATTATTGAAGTCGTAATTGAACGACTAGACATTAAGAAAATTGTATTCGAACAGGTAGAAAAACACAGAAAACCGGGTACGTTGATCACCTCCAATACCTCTGGTATTCCGATTCACTTAATGTTAGAAGGAAGAAGCGATGATTTCAAAGCGCACTTCTGTGGAACTCACTTTTTCAATCCCCCCCGTTACCTCCGTTTATTTGAAATCATCCCTACTCCAGAAACCAAACCGGAAGTGGTTGACTTTTTAATGGATTACGGAAAAAAGATTTTAGGTAAAACAACTGTTTTATGTAAAGACACCCCTGCTTTTATTGCCAATAGAATTGGTGTTTTTGCCATAATGGCTTTATTCCATTCGGTAAAAGAATTGGGATTAACTGTTGACGAAGTAGATAAGCTAACCGGTCCTGTTTTAGGCAGGCCAAAGTCGGCTACATTTAGAACGGCTGATGTTGTTGGACTAGACACACTGGTACTTGTAGCTAATGGACTAAAAGATAATACCCCTAACGATGAAGCCAACTCTTTATTCACTTTACCGGATTATGTAGGTAAAATGATTGATCATAAATGGCTAGGTAGTAAAACCAAACAAGGTTTCTATAAAAAGGTGAAAGATGAAAATGGAAAAAGTCAAATTCTATCGTTAAATCTAGACACTCTAGAGTACGGGCCTAAGAAAAAAGTGAAGTTTCCAACTTTAGAAATGACTAAGCCAATCACAGACCTGTCTAAAAGAATGAAAGTTCTTTTTGGAGGAACAGATAAGGCAGGTGAATTTTATAGAAGTGTATTTACAAGTCTTTTCGCATACGTAACTAATAGAATCCCAGAAATTAGTGATGAAGTCTACCGCATGGATGATGCTTTAAGAGCTGGTTTTGGATGGCAACAAGGCCCGTTTGAAGCTTGGGATGCTATAGGGTTTGAAGAAGGTTTAAAAGCTACCGAAGCTGCAGGTAAAAAACCAGCTGCTTGGATTTATGAAATGAAAGAAGCCGGTTTCACCTCCTTTTATAAGGTAGAGGCAGGTACAAAACTATACTATGATATTTCTTCAAAGTCTTACCTAGAGATTCCTGGACAAGAAAAGACCATAAGTTTAGCTTTATTACGTGATGAAAACACGCTTTGGAAAAACAATGATTGTTCTATCATTGATTTAGGTGATGGTGTTATTAACTTAGAGTTCCATAGTAAAATGAATACCATTGGTGGCGAAGTAATTTCGGGTATCAATAAAGCCATTGATTTAGCAGAAGCAGAATACAAAGCATTAGTCGTTTCAAATGAAGGGGAGAATTTCTCTGCCGGAGCAAACGTAGGAATGATATTTATGTTGGCTGTAGAGCAAGAATACGATGAGCTTGATTTTGCGATTAGAAGTTTTCAAAATACGGTAATGCGCTTGCGCTACTCCTCTATTCCAGTTATTGCAGCGCCTCACGGCATGGCTCTAGGGGGTGGTTGCGAAATTAGTATGCATGCCGATAAAGTGATTGCTCATGCAGAGACCTATATGGGCTTAGTGGAGTTTGGTGTTGGACTAATCCCTGGCGGTGGCGGATCTAAAGAATTTGCGCTTCGTTTAAGTGATGAGTTAAAAGAGGGAGACATTCGTACCAACGCATTTAGAAATAGATTTTTGACGGTGGGTCAAGCCAAGGTATCTACTTCGGCTTACGAAGCTTTTGAATTAGGGTACTTACGTCAAGGTATTGATGAAGTAATAGTAAGTAGAGATTATCACTTAGCATATGCCAAACAATCGGCTCTTTTAATGGCTGAAAAAGGGTACACGCAACCTTCACAAAGAACAGATATAAAAGTAATGGGTCAAGAAGCTATGGGGTTAGTTTACTCTGGAGCAAATTCCATGCTGAGTGGAAACTACATGTCAAAACATGATGAAGTAATTTCTATTAAACTAGGATCTGTGATTGCAGGTGGTGACTTATCCGAAATTACCGAAGTATCAGAACAATACCTATTAGATTTAGAACGAAAAGCGTTCTTGGAATTATGTACTGAACGCAAAACTTTGGAACGTATCCAAAGTATTGTAACGAAAGGAAAGATTTTAAGAAACTAAAAAAAGAAGAAACATGGACGCATATATAGTAGCAGCAAAAAGATCGGCCGTTGGTAAATCAGGGAAGGGAATGTTTAGATTCACTCGCCCAGATGATATGGCAGCTCAGGTGATCAAGGGTCTTCTGAAAGAAGTTCCAAATTTAGATGTCACCAGAATTGATGACGTAATTGTAGGTAACGCTACCCCAGAAGCAGAACAAGGTTTAAACATTGGTAGAATGATTTCTCTATTGGCATTAGACACGGATAAAGTACCGGGTGTTACCGTCAACAGATATTGCTCTTCGGGTATTCAAACCATTGCGATGGGTGCTCAGCAAATACACGCAGGTATGGCGGATTGTATTATTGCCGGAGGAGTAGAAACGATGTCTCCTATTCCGTTTGGTGGATGGCGGCTAACTCCAAATGCAAAAATTTCAAAAGAAAATCCGGAATGGTATTGGGGAATGGGCTTAACGGCTGAGGCAGTGGCTAACCAATATAAGATTACGCGTGAAGCACAAGATGAATTTGCCTATCACTCACAAAGAAAAGCCTTAGAAGCTATTGAAGCTGGCCGATTTAAATCTGGGATAATTCCAATTGATGTGGAGCAGGTTTATTTAGATGAAGCAGGTAAACGTCAAGTAAGAAATTACATGGCCGATACCGATGAAGGAGTAAGAAGAGGAACAACAGCAGAAGGACTTTCAAGATTACGACCAGTATTTGATGCCAAAGGAACCGTTACGGCAGGTAACGCTTCTCAAACATCTGATGGTGCTGCATTTGTAATTTTAATGTCGGAAAAGATGTTAAAAGAAACAGGAGCTACTCCAATCGCTAAATTGGCTTCGTATGGTGTGGTAGGTGTAGAACCTCGTATTATGGGAATTGGTCCGGTAGATGCTATTCCAAAGGCGGCAAAAATGGCTGGGTTAAAAGTAGAAGATATTGATTTATTTGAGTTGAATGAAGCTTTTGCATCTCAATCTTTAGCCGTTTTACAAGAAACAGGAATCAATCCGGATATTGTCAACGTAAATGGCGGAGCTATTGCATTAGGTCATCCGTTGGGCTGTACCGGAGCAAAACTAACCGTTCAAATAATTGAAGAAATGAAATTACGCAAACAAAAATATGGTATGGTAACCATGTGTGTAGGTACTGGACAAGGTGCTGCAGGTGTAATTGAAATGTTATAAAAGTCGGAATACGGAAGTTGGGAAACCGAGTTCCTAAGTTAAACAGATTAAAAGAAGTAAAATGTCAGAAGAAAATAAAGAAGCGTTAGGTGGAGGTGAGTTTTTAATTAGAGATACAGCAGCCATGGACATCTTCATTCCTGAAGAATTTGGAGAAGAACAAAAGATGATTGGTCAAATGTGTCAAGATTTCTTAGCACAAGAGGTCATCCCCAACATTGAAAGAATTGATGCGGCCGAAGAAGGTTTAATGCCTTCTTTGTTAGAGAAAGCTGGCGAGATGGGTATGTTGGGCATTTCGGTTCCAGAAGAACTAGGAGGATTCAATAAGAACTTTGTTACTTCTATGCTTACCACTGAGAAGTTAGGTGCTGGATACTCCTTCTCGGTAGCGCTTTCTGCACATACTGGGATTGGTACCCTTCCCATTCTATATTATGGAAATGAGGAGCAAAAAAATAAATACATTCCTAAAATTGTAAGTGGCGAATGGAAAGCGGCTTATTGTTTAACCGAACCTAGTTCAGGGTCGGATGCAAACTCCGGAAAAACCAAAGCCAAATTATCGGAAGATGGTAAAAACTGGATCATTACAGGACAGAAAATGTGGATCACGAACGGTGGTTTTGCAGATGTGTTCACCGTATTTGCTAAAATTGATGATGACGAAAACTTAAGTGCATTCATTATTGATGCCCATTCAGATGGAATTACTTTAAACCCAGAAGAAAAGAAAATGGGTATTAAAGGTTCTTCTACGCGTCAGGTATTCTTTAACGAAGTAAAAGTTCCGGTAGAAAACCAATTGGGAGAACGTCAAATCGGTTTCAAAATCGCCTTAAACATTCTCAACGTTGGCAGAATCAAATTAGCCGGTGCTGTTTTAGGTGGTGGAAAAGAAACCATCAATGAAAGTATTCAGTATGCGAATGAAAGATCACAATTTGGTCGCCCCATTTCAAAATACGGAGCTATCAAATACAAATTAGCGAAAATGGCTATTAAGACCTTCGCTTCTGAGGCTGCTGTTTATAGAGCATCTCAAAACATTGATGATAAAATCGACTCTTTGATTAATTCGGGTATGGATAAATCTAAAGCCACATTAAAGGGTATTGAAGAATACGCCATTGAATGTGCGATTATGAAAGTACATTCATCTGAAGTTTTAGATTACATAGTAGATGAGGGCGTACAAATTCATGGAGGAATGGGTTATTCTGCAGAATCTGCAGTGGAACGTGCTTACCGTGATTCTCGTATCAATAGAATTTTTGAGGGTACCAATGAAATTAACCGAATGTTATCGGTAGACATGATGCTTAAAAAAGCCATGAAAGGCACCTTAGATTTAATGGGACCTGCTCAAGCGGTAGCTGGCGACCTAATGGGTATTCCTGATTTTGGATCAGGCAACGAAACGGAATTGGAGCTATTACACAAATACGTTAAAAACTTCAAGAAAGCAGTCCTTATGGTCGCTGGATCTGCCGCTCAAACATTAATGATGTCTTTATCTAAAGAACAAGAAATTTTAATGGCAATTAGCGATATGTTGATTGAGACTTACGTTTCTGAATCTGTTTTACTCAGAGTAGAAAAACTTCAAAAAACAGAAGGTGAATCTGAAATAAACACCTTGAAAATGAATGCCGCCAAAGCATACATTTATGAAGCAGCCGATAAAATTAACATTTTAGGTAAAGAAGCGTTAATGAGTTATGCTGAAGGTGATGAATTAAGAATGATGTTAATGGGTATTAAACGTTTCACGAAAATTGAGCCGGTTAATATTAAAGATTTAAGACGTTCTATTGCAGACAAAATGATCGCAGAAAATCAATACATCTTTTAATAAGAATACCGATAAAAAAAAGCCCCGCAAGAAATTTCTTGCGGGGCTTTTTTTTATTTCTAAATTTTGCTTCCTACCTATTCCATAACCGGACTAAAATTATTTTCAAGACCTCCTATTTTAAGCGCTACTATAAACCCCAAGTAACTCATTGGAATATAAGCAAAAGCAATATCCACAATATCAAACCACAGCGGTGCATTAATATCTACTCCCATGCGAATTCCAGCGAGCATAAAAAAAAAGCCAATGGCTAAAGAAGAATATATTTTATGAGACCCAGCAATTACCCCTCCTATTAATGCTCCAGCCATTGTTCCTATAGCATGAGCCAAGAAAGGCATTAAAAAATTTATAGGCTTGAATAAATGAATATTATCTACTAAACTTTGCCTGTCGCTAGGATTAATATTCACGGGTAAAGGAATTATATCAGGACTGAAAACAATAATGGTCATATTGACTAATGAACCTATTAATACTCCTACAATAACGGCCAATATATTCCTTGCAATTTTCATTTTGAGCTGTATTGATTCTGTACTAAAATACACATTTCTGCCGTGTACAAAAAAGCCACTAACTACATGACGTAATTAGTGGCTCCTTTTAGTCAATTATTTCTTAAATCTCCCAAGTCTCTCCAGATGATAATAAATCATCCATTGTTTTAAACTTGGTCGTTGCTCTGATATGATCAATTTGTTCTTCCATCCGATCATTAAACGATTCTTGCTTAACCGAACGGATAATACCGGTAACCATTGGCATTTGTAAATTAACCAACATTAAGTGTAAAGTGATATCTTCTTCGTGCGCATCATGAATTACCAAATCATCTTCAGTCACACCATCTACACCAACCTGTACCACTTCAAGTTTAAACCCTTTTTGAATTAATCCTTTGTTGTGTTCTTTGCCAAAAATCATCGGTTTACCGTGCTCAATTCTCAGGAAATTTTCTGCTTTCACTTCTTTAGCCGTCCATTCAGCAAAAACCTTATCATTGAAAATCACACAATTTTGTAGGATTTCAATTAAAGAAGTTCCTTTAAATTTAGCTGCTTCTACAAAGATTTCAGTCATTCCTCTCGGATTAATATCTTCTATTCTTGCAAAAAACTGAGCTCTAGCACCTAATGCTAATTCTCCTGGATTAAACGGATTATCAATACTACCTTGAGGTGATGTTTTTGTTTTATGACCTAAACTAGTAGTCGGAGAAAACTGACCTTTCGTTAATCCATAGATACGGTTATTGAAGAGTAACATATTGATATCAATATTTCTTCGTAACGCATGAATGAAATGATTTCCACCAATCGCTAAGGCATCTCCATCACCGGTAATTTGCCAAACACTCAATTTAGGGTTCGCTAACTTAACGCCCGTTGCAATGGCTGGTGCTCGGCCATGTATAGAATGAAATCCATACGTATCCATGTAATATGGGAATCTTGAAGAACACCCAATTCCAGATACGAATACGATATCTTTTTTATCCACCCCTAATTCAGGCATCGCTTTTTGAACTGCTTTTAAAATAGCATAATCACCGCAACCTGGGCACCATCGCACTTCTTGGTCACTCGCAAAATCTTTTGCTTTGTATTGAACTACTGGATTTTCACTCATCTTTACAGTTCGTTTAAAATTTCGTTAAATCTATTGGTCAACTCTGATGTTGTAAATGGTAGACCTTGAATTTTATTATGTCCTAAGTAATCAAACTGCGGTAATTCACTTCGCAAATACTTAATAAACTGACCGTTATTAAGTTCACAAACCACAATTTTTTTAAATCGACTAAAAATGTCAGCCGTATTTTTAGGTAGAGGTTTAATGTAATTAAAGTGAGCTAACCCAACCTTACCCCCTGCTTTCACTTCTTCTCCAGCGGTGAGAAGAGACCCATAGGTTCCACCCCAACCTACAATTAGTAAATCCCCTTTTTGGGCGCCTTCTAATTCTAGTTCTGGAATATAATTAGCCACTCGTTGAACCTTTGCTTCACGAGTTAATGTCATTTCCTCATGATTTTGAGGATCATAAGAAACATTTCCTGTTAACGCATCCTTTTCTAAACCTCCAATTCGATGCTCAAAACCAGGGGTTCCAGGAATCGCCCATTTACGCGCTAACGAATCTTCATTTCTCTTATACACATTGTAATCCTCCGGTAATTCTCCTTCTTTAATATCATGGGGATTAATGTCTGGTAAATCGGCCATTTTTTTAATCTTCCAAGGTTGTGAGCCGTTAGCAACATACCCGTCAGATAGCAAAATAACCGGAGTTATGTGCTCCATCGAAATTTTCGCAGCCATAAAAGCCATATCAAAACAGTCACCAGGACTTCTTGTTGCCATTACAATCAACGGACTCTCGCCATTTCTTCCGTATAATGCTTGCAATAAATCAGATTGCTCTGTTTTAGTGGGTAAACCTGTAGAAGGTCCCCCCCGTTGAACATTAACCACTACGAGTGGCAGCTCGGTCATAATAGCTAATCCAAGAGCCTCTGCTTTTAATGCTAACCCAGGACCTGATGTAGTCGTAATTCCTAAATTACCGGCAAACGCAGCCCCAATTGCAGCCGAAACTCCAGCAATTTCATCTTCTGCTTGAAAGGATTTAGCTCCAAAATGACGATGCTTAGCCACTTCTTGCAAAATGTCAGTCGCAGGTGTAATAGGATACGATCCTAAAAACAATGGCTTACCCGATTTCTCAGAAGCCGCAAGAAAACCCCATGCAGTAGCCTCGTTGCCCATAACACTTTTGTACACTCCCTTTTCCATATCCGATGGAAGCACCGTAAACGAACTCGGCAGAGCTTCAATGGTTTCCGCAAAATAATATCCGGCTTTTAAAGCCTTCAAATTACCTTCCAGTATCATTTCCTTTTTCCCGAACTTACCTTCCAGAAACCTTTTGGTATAATCCATTGGTCTATTAAATAACCAATACACAATACCTAAAGCAAACATGTTTTTACTTCGAGTAATACTTTTGTTATCTAATCCAATTCCCTCCAGAGCTTTCCTGGTCATGGAAGTAATAGGCGCTTTCACCAAGTTGTACGGCTTCAGTAATCCACTCTCTAATGGATCTTCATCATAACCTGCTTTTTCCCAATCCTTCCGCTTAAAACTATCGGTATCAATAATTATAGTTTTCCCTTTGGGAACAGAGTATAAATGGGCTTTTAAAGCCGCGGCATTCATCGCTACTAAAACATCCGAATCATCTCCAGGAGTATGAATCATTGATTTACCAATATGTACCTGAAAACCAGACACCCCAGCAACGGTTCCTTGAGGAGCTCTAATTTCTGCTGGAAAATCGGGAAAGGTGGCAATGTCGTTTCCTAAAAAAGCAGAAGTTCCCGCAAATTGTGTTCCTGTCAGTTGCATTCCATCTCCAGAATCACCCACAAACTTCACCACTACTTTTTCTAATTCTATAATATTTTTATCCATTACTTAATGGTACCATTTTATGTTTCATAAATTCAAGAATGTTTCAACGAAACGAATAAAGTAATCGTTCCCAAAAAACATCCTTGTTTAGTTGCTACAATAAGGCTTTTGTATCTGGATTTAAGTTCAAAACACGCCTATTTATAACACCGCAAAATTAGTTCAAAATTTGTTAAGACTCGTCTGAAAATGCCATAAACACTTGCAGTTGTCAACAGTAATATTTCTTATGCCTATCCTACAAAAAAGGTTGTTTCCAGACAAGTTCATGACATAAACCTTCTTCTTATTTTTAGAAGTCAACACCGCTTTGAGCCTGTTATTTAGAATCATTACAAATAATACATGAGGCAGTAATTGTGAAATTCGTTCACTAAATTTGCAGTACAGATTTAAAAACCTCTTGAAGCAATTCAAGATAATATATATATCAAATGTTAGTAATTAATGATGATTGCATCAATTGCGATGCGTGCGTTTCAGAATGTCCAAATCATGCTATTTATGAACCAGATGAAGAATGGTCTTACGCAGATGGAACTAATTTGACTGGACAGGTAAAATTATGGGACGGAAGAACAGTAAATGCAGATAAGAAAAATGATGCCCAAAGTGATGAGTACTTTTATATTGTAGCTGATAAGTGTACCGAATGTAAAGGTTTTCATGATGAGCCTCAATGTGTTTCTGTTTGTCCGGTAGATGCTATTCATGTAGATGAAGAAAGTCCAGAGACCGAAGAAAAGTTATTAGGTAAAAAAGGGTGTATGCACTAGTCAAACGCCTTTGGCAATATGACTCCCGGTCTGATTTTCATTCCGGGATTTTTTTTGTCTAATTATAAAAAAAGCACTTCTTTTTTCGTCAAAATGGTGTCCTTGTTTTATCTATGCACCTAATCAGTCTAAATGAGTTCGGAGTTTTCAGATTTACATATAGCGTTTAGTCAAGATAGCCTCATGGTTTTAAACTTGGCTATTGCATTCATTATGTTTGGTGTCGCACTGGGTATAAATAAGAAGGAGTTTTTTGAGATTAAAAAAAACCCTAAGTCAATCATAACGGGTGTAATTAGTCAGTTTTTTTTACTTCCATTATTTACATTCTTATTAATTCTAATCCTCAACCCCTTACCTGAATTAGCGTTAGGCATGCTATTGGTGGCTTCGTCTCCGGGAGGTAATGTTTCAAATTTCTATTCCCAACAATCTAACGGTAACGTAGCTCTTTCTGTCAGTTTAACCGCAATTGCTACTATTTCTGCGGTCTTTATGACGCCTCTAAACTTTGAGTTTTATGGCCGATTATATATGGATAAGAAAGAAGTGCAGCAAATTACAATTGAGTTTATACCCATGTTTAAAACGGTATTTACCATTCTCATCGTTCCTCTTTTTACAGGATTATTCGTGGTAACTAAATTCCCTCACTTTACGAAGAAAATTGTAAAACCCATTCGGCTTACTTCTTTTGCAATTCTTATGATTTTTATGGGCGTTGCCTTTTCAAAAAACTTGGATGTATTTACGGCTTACTACAAGTATATATTAGTTCTTGTACTCTTACATAATGGGCTTTCCTTCCTTATTGGATATTATTCGGGTAAATTAGCGAAACTTCCAGCAAAAGATATTCGTACAATTACTATAGAAACCGGAATTCAAAATTCAGGATTATCCTTAGTGCTTATTTTCACCTTGTTTAATGGGAATGGAGGAATGGCACTCCTAGCCGCTTGGTGGGGTATTTGGCATATTATTTCTGGAGGCGCAATTTCCTATTTCTTTCAGTGGTCTAATAGGAAAACAATTTAATTTTGTGGTATGGTGAAGAAAATTTTAATGTTTCTATTAACGGAGTATGTAAGAACTGGATTAAAGTTCTTTTACAGAAAACTAGGCGCTGTTCAGGTAAATAAATCAATCAACCAAGGCTCTATTATTTTCGCTCCTACCCATCAAAATGCATTTATGGATGCATTGGCTATTGTGATGACGCAGCCTCGGCCATCTTATTTTTTAACCCAAGCCAAAGTTTTTCAATCAAAAATTGGTGCGGCATTCTTTTCTTATATTTTCATGCTACCTATATACAGAGAGCGGGATGGTTTACACACGGTCAAAAAAAACGCTAAAATTTTTGATAAATGTGTTGATATACTGATTGAAGGGAAACAACCATTAACCATATTTCCGGAAGGGAATCACAACTTAAGACGAGCCATTAGACCTCTTCAAAAAGGAATTGCTAGAATTGCTTTTGCTGTTTTAGACAAAAGCCCAGAAACAAATTTAAAAATAGTTCCAGTTGGAATTAACTATAGTGCGCACAAAAAATTTAGATCTGATTTATTTGTTTTGTATGGGGAACCATTTCCAGTAAAACAATTCTATACTACCTATCTAAAAAATAAAAATCAAGGCTATATTGAACTTCTAGCCGAGCTCGATAAACAAATGAGACCTCTTACTATTGATATTCCACGAGGTTTACGATACCGACCTATTGCAAAAAAATGGCTAGAAAACTCGAACGGTACATTTGACTTAAAAGCCAGTTTCGATGCGAATAAACAATTAGTCACTCATATCCTTAATGAAGATCCTATTCCAAAGCGTCAAATTTCGGATACCCATACGTTTTGGAAAGTAGTTTTCGCACCCATTGGACTTATTATGTTCGTCAGTAACTTCATTAGCTTTAAAGTCATCCGAACCCTCACAAAAAATTTAGCCGCTGACCCCGCTTTTGAATCTTCATTAAATTTAGTGTTCGGTATTTTCTTGTCATGGCTTTTTTATGGCACACAAGCTTTAATTATTGGACTTTTCACTACCGCAGAGATAGGTCTGTATTACTTCCTATCCGTTCCAGTATTGAATTATGTATATTTCAAAGTGTATAAAAACTCCTTTTTGGTTGAATAAAGCAAAAGATATTGAACTATTTAAGAGCTATATTTTACTCTTAGAGGGTTCACTAGAGTTTTAGCTAGCTATTTTTTTAAGGGCTTAGCCTTGCTAATCCAACTAAAGTTACCCCTTAAAGTATCTCTGTAATAATATTTAGTAGGCTTCCCAACCATCATATTTGTGCTGTTTAATAAAATATGTATATTTCATCTTAACAAAAATGATGAAGTCATATTGAGATGAGTTCTGCAGAAATGAATCACTCACATTAATATATTCAATAAACTCATCAAACTGATCATCGTTTAAATCAATGATATTAGCATCCACATACTTTCTAAAAAGCTCTTTCAGCAGATCTCTTCTTCGAGCATCATTCATTAGTTCTCTAGCTAACCTTTCCTTTTGAGCGTGCTTATTATATCTCTCGTATAAGGCAGTAATCGGACTAGATAAAGGATCTGCTACCCCACTTAAGCGATCATCACGCTCATCATACCCTAGTTTTTCAATATCATCATAAATTCTACGTAACTCTCTAGGCGCAAAAACCGTAACTTCTTTTAAATAAAACTCTAACTGCTTTAAATGAACATTAACGATGATGGTATCGCTAAAGAGTGAATCCTTCACACATATTTTTTGGGTAATGTACCCAATAGAACCAATCAGAAGGGTGTCATTCTTATCTACTAAAATTTCATAGGTGCCATTTGGGTTCCCAAAGTTTCCGGTTTGATTAGCCTGACTAACCACGAAAAGGGTAAGTAAATCAGTGGTGTTATTCATCCCATATACCTGGCCGGTTACCCATACTTTTTTTTTCTGAGCAGATACATCACTCCACATTCCTGCACACAAAATTAATAGTATAAATAGGTGCCTTTTCATTAGTTGCCAAATATACATTTGATCCGATTTAATTCATTCAAAATAAAAGGAGATTAACATAGTTTACAGTTTCAGCAGAGTTATAATTTTGCACTCCTCAAAAAGAACAATTAATTATGTGGTTTTCATACATTACTAGAATTATTTTATCCTCTGTTTTGCTAGCTTTCTCTGTTTACGAGTTTTGGGATGGCGAAATTGGTAATGGGATTTTTATCTTATTATTAATGATTGTTGCAATCATTACCATCTACTTTAACGAAGTAATGCTATTGGTTTTTCTTAACGTACGAAAAGGAAACTTTGATAAAGCCCAACAACGTTTAGATCTCATCAAGAAACCAGAGTTAATGGTGAAAGGTCAAGAAGCCTACTACTATTTAATGAGAGGTATGATTTTGATCCAAAAAAACAACATGAGTAAATCAGAAGGTTTTTTCAAAAAGGCCATCAATACCGGATTATACATGGACCATGATAAAGCAATGGCTAAACTAAACTTAGCGGCTATAGCAGGTGCTAAGAGAAGAAAAAGGGAAGCTCTTAATTGGTTAGCGCAGGCAAAGAAAGACGACAAAAAGAAAATGCTTACAGAACAAATTAAGATGCTAAAGCAACAAATGGGACGAATATAATTAGGTTAGTTCCTCTTATTCCTATTTCACTCATTGCCATTATTGACAGAGATTAGTCATTCCATCGTTACCATCT
>JBLFZF010000053.1:0-23006 GCA_047610145.1 Salibacteraceae bacterium
TGTGAATCGTCTTTAAACCCAAGAGAATGGGCTATTTCTATAATAGGAATATCGGTATAGGTTAAGTTTCTTTTTGCTTCAGTAATGAGATAGTTTGAAATAACCATAGAAGCTGATTTTCCCGTTTATTTTTGACAAATGGCATTCAAGTTTTGCGGAGTAGTATGCAATATCTTGGCATAAAATTTCACCAAATGGGTTTCTGTAATATGAATGGGAATGGTATCAACCAACTTTTGATACGGACTGTTTTTAGCGGGGAAAGAGGACGTGTTTAATGTGAAGTTTGACTCTAGAATTTTATATAACAGAGCTTTGAGTAGTCCTTCCGTAATTAGGGGGTGAGGGGTTTTGCTTTCATGCTCAGTTAGTAAAAGGTTGAACAGAGATTCCAGATACTCAGTCTGCGTAGAAACGGTATGAGTATTGGTACTAAGAACAGAGAAGACTTGCTTTAAATCAGGATCATGGCTTTGTTCTACTAATGGTCTCTTTACCAAGATTACATAGCCTTCTGGTTCACTTGTAATATCCCAAAAATGTACTTGTTCTTGCCGCACTATAAAAAGAGTTCCAGGTAAAATAGTGTAGGTAAGATTATCAATGGTATGCGACCCAGAACCTGCGGAGAGATATATAATCTCAAAATAACTATGATGCTTGTGCGGATTTGTTTTTCTAATGTTTTTACGGAATCTAGAAATCTTAAAACTCAGTTGAGATTGAATTTTATTCTTCACAGTGATCTTAGATTTCATCGGTACAAAAAAAAGGAGATTGTTTAATTACACTCCGTCACTTTGATTTGTTTGAAAACTGCCATACTTCGCTTTTTCCTGGTATCTATTATATCCGTTTAACACCTGCATTTAGCCCACCTCCCCCTCCAAAAAAAACGCTGTCCCTTAATGGTTAAAAAGCTTTTGTAGAGCCATTTAAAATTCGTGTTTAAGATTTTACCCAGCTTCTGTTTTTATACGTGTCATCGCATTGATGATACGTTAAGGATTGTTTATGAGAATGTCAACTTATTTTTGTTGTGGTAAAGATATATGTTCTACTTACCCTGATATGCTCCCGAAGAATAGGTGAGTTCATAACTATGCGTGTAAATTTCAAATACAATACCAAACGGATCTTGTACATATACCATTTTATAGGGTTTGTCATTAGGGTAATACTCTCGAATAGGCATGCGTTGTTTACCACCGTGAGCTACTATTTTTTGAGTTAATCCCTCAATGTCCGGGTCTTGGACACAAAAGTGAAAAAGGCCGGTGTTGAATGGATTGAATTCAGGCGCTTCTTTTTTACCATGTGGAAAAGAAAACAATTCGATTCCAATTCCATCAGCAGTCGATAAATGAGCTATTTCGAAAGTTTCCCATTCATCTCCAAATACATCAATGCACATTTGTCCAATTGCAGTATCGCTTTCTTTGGTGACTACAGATGGCTCCATTATGACATACCAACCCATAACTTCTCTATAGAAATCTACAGCTTTATGGATTTCTGGAACGGTGATTCCTATATGAGAAAATGATCTAGGGTGTTTTGGTTTTTCCATGAGTATTGAATTTTGTATAACCTACTCGCAAGGTATTACTATTTGATGAACGGTCATGTATACTGGAGAATACTATAACGGAATAATACTCGTTTTCATAGTGGGTGTACGATGTAGTTATTGAATTTTTCTATAGGTTAGTGCGGGAGAATAGTTGATTTATGCAGAGCCTACTCTTACTGCTTTGTATATTTTGGGGTATGGATTCCCTTTGTTACTTTTTCAATTCTTACTCTAGGAAATCTTTGCAATATAACAGGTTACCCGTTTCCTATGATATTTATTATAGGAATGGCTAGTATAAGAACCGTTTAGCCGTTAGCAAGTAAAATAATGGAGGTGAGTCCAATGAAAACAAAAGCCTCAATATGACCAAATTTGGATTGATATATGAAGTTTTGCAACCCTTTTTTTGTTCCGTTAAAATATTTCTTTCTGTTTTTCTCTGTGCCCCAAAAAGTGAAGAGAAGTAGGAATTGAAAATAGTTAATGCCAAGAATTTTATATGTGTGTTAAAAAATCAGAGCTTTTAATTTCATACTACTAATTTGGCAAAACTTTATGTGTGGGCTAAACAAAACCGATAAATGCAAAAAAAACCCAGTAATGTAGGGGGTGAATAAGAAGGAGGTAATGAACGTTTCATCCAAATTTAATTGGGTAGGTGATGATGAAATTAAACGAGGCATCCTGTTCATTGATATGTCGCAAAGAGAAAGAGAGAATAACGGAAATACTATTTTTTTAAAAGTGTTCAATGCGTAAAATTTAATGGCTACGGATAATCTATACGGGGTATAATTACAAGGATTGAGGCAAATTCTAGTTTTGAATTTTATGTTTCTTTTTTTATAGGCATAGAACTTATTACCTAAATAGGCAGCCCCATCCCTCGTCCCAAAAAAAGAGAACTCTCCACAGCAAAGTAAAATAATCAATGAGGCTTAGCTACTCTGAAATCCAAAATATCGAAACAATAAATAAACGGGTAAAACCAATGATTTCTAGTTGACTTAGGTCTTTTTTATTTGTTAACTAAAAAAGACGTGGTATAAATAGCGTCCTGGGAAAAAGGTAAATCCACCAGCTATTATGATGGCTCCAAAGTATAATAAAATCATTTTCCGTTTGTGTGATTTAACATCCCCTTTCTTTATTGCTAAATAAGCAGTCGGAACCGTATATATTGTTAGAAAGCTAAAGCTATGAATCCAGCCAAAATGATTTAAGAATCTTGGGCCAACTTCAGCAGGCATAAAGAGCGTTATGACGGCCGTAATTAGCATAAGAATCATATATACTCGCCCAGAATATTTGTGGGTTTTGGTTCCTTTTTTTACAATTAACAAGAAGGTGCCCAATAAAAAAGCCGGGATTATCGTTGCCAAATGGAGGTACATTAAATCGATGTAATTCATTGTTCCAAATTAATACTTATTTACGCTTAAAAAAAGTGCTGTATGCCGTAGTTTTAAAAAGGAATGTACATAATGCGAGTAATGCATTATGTGCATTCCTAGGGGACTAAATTCAATTAAATAAGGCGTTGTTCGGATTCCGTTAATATTAGTAAATTGAGTACCTATACCTATTTGATGTTTTTTTGAAGCGGGTAATTTTTTAATTCGAAAGCTAACGGAGGTAAGGTCTTCCGAAAAACCGATGTGTACAGTGATTCGAATGACATTTTCTTCACCCAACGAACCGAATTCAAAGTGTCTATTTAAAGTATCCATTTCTTGGATAAATTAATGGGGAGAATATCAGAATCGATGGGTACCTGTTCACTCCTGTTTTCGATATCACCAAGGCCAATCACTTGGGGTCTGTCATTCTCAAAATGATCCGGGTAAAATTGCAATGGTTTATCGAAGTATTTTGATTTTTAAACAAAGCGGATTAGTTCCTTTTGGTTAGCGTAATCAAGCTGAATCATTTCTTGAATAGCTTCTTGTTTATTTAGCGAAGAGTGCTAGTAGTCTGCGCAAATTTCATGGCCAACAAAATAGGCTAAATCGCGCATTCCAAACGCATTATCTGCGCTGTTCCATATTCAATTGTAAATGTTTGACGAAAACATTTCAGATCCAAATGTAGCTTTGATTCTTTGCTCGTTTTTGTTTCCAAATAGAATTTGAGGATTAGAGATGGAATTTGCAATGCTTTTTCAGTATCCCCTTCCAATAGCAATTTCCTAGATAAAGGCACTTTTTAAGTTAATAAGCTGCCCTAGCTAAAAAAGGACTCTTCCATGGTCTTTTTTTGTGCGACCAAAAAAAGACGCTTTTCGGAAGGTGGCTCGCAAGCGATCGTATTTAATATATAGGATTCCCTAACGCGATTCCATTTAAATTTTCTACGCAAATTTTGTGCTCTTGTCGCAAAAGCGACCGCATCTTCGAGTACTGAAACACTTCCACTGTCCAAAAAGAAATATTTGATAAGTCGACTTATCCTACCATCCTAAATCTATGATACATAGACAAAAAAAAGGTTGTGCCTTTATCTATGCAATTACTCTTCCAATAGGGTTTTTCCTATGGTTTTTTTTTTTGGTATGTGCATATTTATGAATGTATAGGAAAACAATATGTGTAGTTTGCTCTGAGTCAAAATAACTCCTTAAATGAGATAAGTATTCTGGAAATTCATTTTAGGCGTGTTTTTATTAGCGAAAGCTAATTCAGAACCGATGAGTACTAAACTATCTAAAGTGGTTCCATTACTTTTTAACGCCCCAATCGGGAAATAGATTTTCGCTGGTTCTAACTCTGGTTAAATGGAATTAAGTTTTTCAATTCCATTTACTAGTTCTTTACGGATAGACTTTGCTGTAAAGGGGCTTTTGCGAATAGATTTCTAAAAATGAGGGAAGTTAGTGATTGAGTAGAGGTAAGCCTCTTCTGAATAACGTTTAACTAAAATCATACCTTTTTGACCGCCAGAGGCTTTGTCTATAAATAGAGTTCTTAAAAGTGTGGCTTGCTCGGCAGTGTCTGTTGTCTTTATTATCGCATCGTAGGCAGCCCATAAATTAGTAATATTAGAAGTGATTATGTTTTTATTGGATTGTTCGGCTACATTTTCACATCTAAAAAGAAAGAAAAGACAAAAGGAAATAATAAATACTTTCTTCATGAGGATGTATTTGAGGAATAGGAATGACGCTTCTAAATTTAAAAAAAATATTTTTCTTTTTTTAAACTAGAGACCTCCGTTTAAGAGTCAATTAATCCTCTTTGCTCCAAATTAAGCGGCCACAGGCGGTATCTTTATCCATGTAAAGTCACCATCATAACGATGCGCTATTTTTCCGTCTTCGCCCATCGCTAATAGATATAACCATCCGTTATCGCAGAGGTCTTTTACGGAGGAGTGCTTTTTAAGTACGGCATTCATAGCCTCTTTAGGGGCTTCAATAATGACATTCAATTTTATAGGTTCGTGCTGGTATTTATTGCCGTCATGAACGGCTTGCCAAGGTAAACCAACACGTAAATCCCCCGAAAAACCTTCTAGAACCCCAATACCAGAAGTTACATTGTGTAAGGTCTTGTTACCAGATCCATAGTTTTTATTGTCTACTGTGGAGGCGTAATACTGTAAACTAATCCAACTTGTAACTACCATAGGGGCGGTCATGATTGCTTCTAGAACTGCAAATTCGGTATCATTTTTCCAGTTATACGAGTGTAAGAAAGATTTTCCTTGAAAATCAATTCCTTGAGTTCGTTCTCTGGGAGCAATTACAAACGCAGAACATCCGGCTAATCCCCATTCTGGTCTTGTTTGTGACCAATCTTTACTCCGAGCTAAAATTGATTTATCGGTATTAGAAGAGGGGATGTTTTCTAAGCGGAGTGACCGTTCAGCTCGGGCAATTTGACCTGCTTTTTTAAATGTCTCGTTCAGGTCATTTAATTCGTCTATTCGAGTGTTCGGAATATCATAGGTATTGAAAATACGCATCTCATCCGTAGTAGTATCATGTAAGCATGCTAAGAAAATAGTGTTTTCGGGGATATGGATATGTGCGTTTTGTAGTCCTTCTCTTACGATTGAGTTATTTAAAACATCGGCCACTACCTTGGCATTAGCTTCTCCGGTATGACCGCCACAAGCGCCACAATCGTATCCGGTAGCATGTAAGTTGTTAACCATGGTAGACCCATGGCCGACAATAAGTACAAGTTTCCCAAAATTACGGGTTAAAGACATGGCGGTTAATGCGTTTTTTGCTAAGTTAATCTGCTCTCCTATTGGAATTCCTGAAATTTGTCCGTTAATGATCTCGCTTGAAATGTGTACACCCATTTGAGAGTAGAATGTACTTTTTAATCCTACCTTTTTGGGATGAGGTACTGGTCGGGTCCATCCAAAACTGTCGGTAAATAGTTTAGGTAGATATGACAGACCGAGGGGACTAACAAAACTGAAACAGGATACAGCGCCAGATTTAAATGATTTCCATACCTGTTGAATTTGACGGTGAAGTATCCGTTGGTCAATGGCTGTTTTATTTTTTTTTGTGTCAGAAATTTCTTCTTTGATGGTATATCCAGTTTTTAAGAGTACCGGACAGTTAGCTTCTCCTGTATTGTGACCTAGCGGAACATAATTAATTGAGAAAGCAAAGAAACCGGCAAAGCCCATGGTATGAATTTCGCTATCTACACGTTCTAAATTTCTTCGATAGACTTCCGACCGCACATCAATACAAAATATGGCTTGTACTTTAGGTTGTATTTTTTCTAACTTGGTTACCGAACCCGTAAATTTATTGATGATATTTTGTTGTGCGGATAGATCAAAAGCGTCTTGGAGTACCAATTTTTGAATTAATGGTAGGTTCTGTTGTTTTGTAATGTGTACGTTCGCCAATGTTTTTTTAGCCTCCATCCATTCTTCTGCTAAACCACTGGTTTTAATACATTCAAGTAGACACATTTCCCAGCATAATAGAATGGTAAGGAATTCAATAACTTTACCGTCTTTCTTTCCATACAATACATTGTCCCAATCTAATTGTGCCGTATACGCTGACCAACCGCCCATTCTAACTAATAAGCTGTGCAGGTATATGTCTAAGCCTTCTTCCGGTATATCTAATTTTTCGATGGCCATTTGTGCGGCTGCTAAAGGTTGGGTAGGTAAAGAGTTGACTATTTTTCTAAATCCGGTTAATCCTGCAATTTCAGTCGTTAGATCTACTTTTGCAACCTCTTTCCAAGCAGTAAATGGACTTTCTTCTTTGTTGGCTATTGCCCAAATTGCTTGTTTACTGTCAAAATAGGAAGTAGCCCAGTTTGTAATTCTGGCAGTAATAAAACGATTCCAGTCTTTTTGGGTTAATTGAGACGCTACATCGGCAATTGTGGGAATACGTTTTTCTTGGTGGGGTTGCGTATTTTGTAGTGAAACAGAATTTAAAAAGGCATCAACCTCTTCACTTTGGTTGTGCTTTTTTAATGCAATAGCCATAGCGTCATGTGTTAATTCACCCGTGTTTATCTTTTCTAAATAGAATTCGTAGGGTAAAGTCATTCGAATGTCTCCCGCTACGGCCAAATCTATAGCTACATCGGCAAACTTTTGATCGGTCATGCCCAGGTATGGATTTACAGCTACAAAATTTTCAAGCGGCCAAACAGGTGCGATTTTTTTGCAAGCTGTTCTAAGTGTGTCAATAAGTGGTTTGGCCTGTGAATGTATGTTTGTAGTCATTTTCTATTCCTTTATAGATGAAACAATGATTTGTATTTCTTGAAAATCGGCTATTACTTGGAATGTTTAGATTCCTTGACTTTGCGATTTTTCGACCGGTTGGGTTGAAAATTAAGTGGGTGAATTCGTAACGCGCCTATTAATCTGTCAAATAGGGCATTCGCATAAAATCCATTCTTTAAATGAATGGCAATGGCTCGGTATATGGTTTTAGAACCTAATACCGGTGAAAGGATTTGAATAAACACAACGGCCCCAAATAAGATAAGTAGACTGATTGTTAAAATAATTTCGGTGCTATTAAGAATATATGCTTCGGGTAGTTGAGCGGCTAACAGATAGTGTGCTCCCGACTCTAATGTGAAAAACAAAGCAGCTACCATAATAGCCAATAGGGTTGCTCTGATGATGAGAGATGCTCTTCCATTAGTGTCTAGAGCTGAAGTGAACAGGGTAGAAAGTCCCATTACAATAATGGCCCCGATGGAAAGTAAGGCTAAGTCTTTTGAGAAATCCATTCCCCATAAGTAAGCAAACCCTAAATAAACGGCTATTGCCAATAGGATACCCAATGTAATTTTTATGGGATGACCGGTTCGATGTATTTTTTGAACTTTCGCACCACGAATAACATCGATAATACTTCCAGTAGAGAGAAAAGAATGTGCTTTATAAAAGGAATGCGCAACCATATGTAACATTGCTGCTGGATAGGCACCAAGTCCGCAAAGCATTAAGCTAAAACCCATATGTGCAACACTTGAATATCCCAAGGCCGTTTTAATGGAAGTTTGAGTGAGAAAAGCTACTGAAGCAAATAGAGCAGTAAAGCCAGCAATAGAAATAATTAAAATGGAGGCAGAGCTACTCAGCTCCATAAGGAACGCCATTCGGAGGAGTAAAAATGGACCGGCATTTAATATTCCAGCGTGGAGCAGGGCAGATACGGGAGTGGGCGTTTCCATTACTTCAATTAACCAACCATGTGTAGGGAATTGAGCCGATTTTAACAATGCGGTTAGTACAATCAATACAGCAGAGGTTTCTAAGCCTGAAGGAATAATACCTAGAGTTATTTGATCTCTTAATCCTTGAAAAATGACTTCTAAGTTCGCAGAGTCAAATTGGCGGTAGAGGAGAATCATCGCGATAAAAAGGCTCACATCTCCTAAACGAGCTACAATCACTTTTTTTCTGGCAGCCACAATAGCTCCGGGTCGGTTTGGATAAAAAACTAAAAGACGATGCAACGAGATACTGGTCATTACCCAAGCAAGCCACAACAAGCCTAAGTTTCCTGCTAACACCAGTAATTGAACACTGGCTAGAGTGGCTGCTAAGCGGCCAATAAATCGCCCTTGGTTTTCATCGCCATCCATATAGTTTTGGCTGAATTTAACCACAATAAAACCAATGATGGCAATCATGAAAAACATCAAAATACTCAGCGCATCTAACCTTAGACTGATGCCAATTTCATTGAACCCAATAAACGCAGATTCCAGTAAGCCGTTTTGAGTAACATAAATGCTACCTACTGCCGCTATTAAGATATTTAGTATGGTGCTGTTTAGCGCCAGTCTTTTCAATACTTGTGGACGCAAACCTGGTTGAACCCATGAATATAAAGCCGTGACTATAAATGCAATTGGCGACAAGGGTAAAATCCAATTAATAAATTCTAAATTCATATGCGTACTTTTTATAAGAAAAATGACGAAGAAGGCTTTTTGACTTAGCGCGTCAATTGTTTTCCTGCCGCTTTAACTTTTCTTGATTTTACTTGTATAGGATGATTGAATAATTGTGATTCTTTTTCGATGCGGCAAATCTTGTATAAATAAACCATATATTTTTATTTATATTTAATATGAATTACATAAACATTTTTAATGTTTTTGCAATTCAATAAATCCCTCATTGTAGCAACCAAATTAGCCCTATAGAAAGGTGGTTAGCAGAGTAATTAAGCGATAAAAGAATATTTCTAGTTTAGGAAATGGCAGGGATTTCCAAGTAGTCTTCCTACTTATCGGTGTTTTTCAATGCCTTTTTTTGGAAGGAAGACTCTTAGTAAAAGGAAAATAAAAGGCCAGATCTCACGAATATATTGTTCATCGTTTTTGATAAATAGTTAAACATAACGTACCTTTACCCGAATATTTTTCTCCGTTCATTTTTGGAAGTTTTAAAAAAGAGCAAAGGGATATTCAAAATGATACCACAGTAAGTGAACAGGAAGCTGTATAGAGCTTCTTTAGAAAATAAGCGTTCTCTTTTAGTTGTTTAAAAATAAGGGGAGTTAGCAGTTTATTAAGGTGAAATTTTTAGAAATAGGGAGTCAATTTTAAAAGTAAGTGGAGTTAAATACAACGGAATGGTAGATACACAAAAATTTACAGAAAGAGAATTAGACCGAGTGATAGAAATGGCATGGGAAGACCGTACGCCCTTTGAAGCTATTTTATTTCAATTTGGACTGCCTGAAAAAGACGTCATTAAAGTAATGCGAGGTAATCTTAAAGAATCTAGTTTTAAACGTTGGCGAAAACGGGTGAACAGTGGTGTGAGTCAAAAGCATTTGAACAAGAGAAATTCAGAAATTGGACGCTTTAAATGTTCTCGCCAAAGCGCCATTTCAGGAAATAAAATAAGTAAGCGATAAATGGAGTTATTTGATGACCAAGCGAACATGTTTCCAACAACTTATGCAGAAACGCTTCAGCGTATTCGGAACATTGATCCGGTGAGGTATGGGTCGTCTCGTAACTTTATAAACGGACGAGTGACGTATTTGTCGCCCTATATTTCCAGAGGTATAATATCGACAAAATTTGTGCTTTCAGAAATCTTAGATAGAGGATATAAACCAGCTGAAATTGAGAAATTTGTTCAAGAATTAGCTTGGAGAGACTACTGGCAACACGTTTGGATTGCCAAAGGAGATGGGATTAATCAAGATTTAAAACATACGCAAGAACCAGTTTCAAATAGCGCTATTTCAAAAGTAATTATAGATGCTAAAACGGGTATTGAAGCTATAGATAGTGCCATTGAGGAGTTTTATAAAACGGGTTATTTACACAATCACTTGAGAATGTATATTGCCTCCATGGCGTGTAACTTAGGCCAAAGTCACTGGAGAGTGCCTGCCCAATGGATGTACTACAACTTACTCGATGCCGATTGGGCAAGCAATGCCTTAAGCTGGCAGTGGGTGGCTGGAACAAACGCGAATAAGAAGTATGTAGCGAATCAAGACAACGTTAATAAATATTGTTTTACGCAACAAAAAGATACCTTTTTGGATGTGCCTTACGAAGCATTTGCGAATATGCCAATTCCGGATATTTTAAAAGAGACTGCGCCCATAGTTTTAGAAACGCCTTTACCCAAACAAAAAGCAATTGAAATTGATGAAACTTTACCTACCTGTATCTATAATTTTTATAATCTAGACCCTGTTTGGCACAAAGATATTGCCGCTAATAGACTTCTTTTATTGGAGCCTTCCCATTTTTCCCAATATCCAATATCTCAAAAAACGGTTGATTTTGTCATTAGGTTTTCAGAAGAAAACATAGCTAATATTCAAATCTACATAGGAGAATTTAGGGAGCTGAATAGCGCTTATAATTTCAAGAGAATTCACTATAAAGAACATCCTTTAAATAAGCATTACCAAGGCTTGGAAGAGGCTAGAGAATGGATGTTTGAGGTGGAGGGCTATTATTCTTCGTTCTTTTCGTTTTGGAAAAAATGTAAAAAGCAACTGGGCTATTGAAAAGACAAGCTATAAATATTGTTTGGTTGAAACGAGATATTCGTTCGCAAGATCACGAGCCTTTGCAAATTGCGGAAAGTGCGGGTATGCCGTATCGCATAATGTATGTTTTTGAACCTAGTCAAATTAACTATCCAGATACCAGTTTGAGACATCTTCAATTCGTGTATCATTCTCTTATAGCATTAAATAAAACACTCGCTCCGTACAACAGAAGTGTATGTGTTTTTTACGGAGAAGTCATTGATGTATTTGAATACTTAAAAGAATGCGCGGAGATAAAAACAGTTTTTAGTTTCCAAGAAAGTGGTACTCATACCACTTGGCAAAGAGACAAAAAAGTACGTGCCTTTTGTAAAAATCAATCCATTAATTGGCTAGAATCGCAACGGGATGGAATTTTGCGTGGTATTAAAAATCGAGATGACTGGAACAAACAGTGGCATAAAAAAATGCATACTGCGGTGATCCAAAACAAGTATTCAATTTCAAATGAAGAAGTTCTTGATCATCCGTTTCTTTTTCCAGAAGATGTAGAGGCGCAATTAAAAGATTATCCAAAACAATATCAGCCAGCCGGTGAGCCAAACGCTTGGAGATATTTAAACTCATTTACCAACCAAAGAGGTTTTAATTATCAGAGACACATTTCAAAACCAGCAGAAAGCAGGTTAGGTTGTAGTCGATTGTCTCCATATTTAGCTTGGGGTAATATGAGTGTTAAACAAGCTTTTCAGTTTATTGGAACGCATCCAAATGGGAAAAAAAATAGCAGAGCTTTCTCGGCAATGCTTACTCGCCTGCATTGGCATTGTCATTTTATTCAAAAATTTGAGGTAGAATGCACCTATGAAACAAATTGTGTGAACAGCGGTTATGAACTGCTAACTCATAAAAAAAACGAAGCATTTATCAATGCATGGAAAACAGGTACAACAGGCTACCCGCTAATAGATGCTTGTATGCGAGCGGTGGAAAAAACAGGATGGATTAATTTTAGAATGCGTGCTATGGTAGTGTCGTTTTTAACGCTTAATCTAGATCAAGATTGGCGAGAAGGAACCTACCACTTAGCCAAGCAATTTCTTGATTATGAACCCGGTATTCATTATCCTCAGTTTCAAATGCAAGCAGGCACCACAGGTATTAATACTGTGCGCTTATATAATCCAGTAAAAAACTCTCAGGAGCATGACCCAGAGGGGGTTTTTATTAAAAAGTGGATTCCAGAATTGGCAAATGTACCCTTAGCATTTATTCATGAGCCTTGGACGATGACTGCAATGGATCAAATGTTTTGTGAAGTTAGTTTGGGTAAAAACTATCCGCTTCCCATTGTAGATTTAAAGGAAAGTGCTCGAATTGCCAGAGATAAAATTTGGGGTCATAAGAAACATCCGGCCGTTCAAAAAGAAAAAGTGCGATTAGTCAATACACACGTAAATACAACGCATAATGGTTTACACAAAAGATGATATAAAACAGTTAGATCGAGTTAGTCGGTTAAAAATCATCAATTCAGTAACAGGAATAAAGCCGGCAAATCTTATCGGTACCACAGATGATAATGGAAATACTAATTTGGCTATATTTAGTTCGATAGTCCACTTAGGCAGTAACCCTGCACTCATAGGTTTTATATCTAGACTTCAAACTAATGAAGTACGGCATACGTATCGGAATATTCAGGAAAATGGCTGGTATACGATTAATCATATTCATCCAGAATTCGTGAAAAATGCCCATTATACCTCGGCCAAATTTGATGCCGGTGTATCGGAGTTTGAACAGTGTAATCTTACCGAAGAATATGTCAACGATTTTAAAGCTCCTTTTGTTAAGGAAAGTAATTTTAAAATGGGAATGCGCTTTAAAGAAGCGGTAGATATTAATCTTAACGGTACCGTGTTAATCATCGGTGAGGTAGAAATCCTACTACTTCCTGATAATGCGAAAATTGAGGGTGATATTGATTTGGAGGCTACTAATGGAGTCGGAATTTCTGGGCTAAATAGTTACTATTCACTTAACAAAATAGCCAATTATCCGTTGGCTAGGGTGAATGAGTTACCTGAGTTTTAATCATGAAAAAACAACACCTTCCTCAAAAAATATGTCTTGTTTGTCAACTGCCATTTACGTGGCGTAAAAAATGGGAAAAGAATTGGGATGAAGTAAAGTACTGCAGTGAACGATGTAGAAGAAGCAAATGAGATCAATGAAACAAATCAACATTATATTTCCGAATCAATTATTTAAAGAGTCTCCGCTTTTTGATTCGAAGGCTCCGTGTTATATCGTGGAAGAATATATGTTTTTTAAACACTACCCGTTTCACAAACAAAAGATGGCGTTTCATAGAGCGACAATGATGCGGTACGCAGATTTTCTTCGAGAAGAAAAAAAAATAGAGGTGAACTATGTTGCTGCTACCGAAGATATATCAGATATCAGATTACTCATTCCGGAATTGAAACGTCAAGGTATTGAACATATCAACTACATAGATCCAGTAGATAATTGGCTTCAAAAGAGAATGGATAAAGGATTGGTTGAACATGGAATCAAATCAACGACATACCATTCGCCTTTGTTTTTAAATACTAAAGAAGATCTGGAGACTTTTTTTAGAAGAGATAAAAAGAAATACCATCAAACTACTTTTTATACCGAGCAGCGAAAAAAGAGAAACATCTTGATGGAGACGAACGGAAAACCAATGGGGGGTAAATGGACTTTCGATACCGAGAACAGAAAGAAGTACCCGGCTAAAAAGATTCCGCCTTCTATCCAATTTCCGGATGTGGATACGTATTATACGGAGGCCAAAACCTATGTGTCGAGTCACTTCTCAGATCATTTAGGTAGCCTCACCCAATATTCATTGTATCCTACAAGTTTTGAAGCAAGTAAAAAATGGCTTAATCAGTTTTTTGAACATCGTTTTATGGAGTTTGGTGTTTATGAAGATGCCATCGTTGCAGAAAACTCTATCCTCAATCATAGTGTGTTAACTCCGATGCTGAACGTAGGGTTAATAACCCCTAAAGAGGTGATTGATGGGTGCTTAAAGTATGCCGAAGAAAATAAGGTTCCCATTAACTCAACCGAAGGATTTGTGAGACAAATCATTGGCTGGCGAGAATTCATTCGGGGAATCTATGAGAGTAGAGGAAGTGAAGAACGTACGACTAATTACTGGAAATTTAAAAAGAGGATTCCGGCTTCCTTTTATGACGGTACTACCGGTATCACTCCTGTTGACCAAACCATCAAAAAAGTGCTGCAAACAGGGTATTGTAATCATATTGAACGCTTAATGGTATTGGGTAATTTTATGATGTTGTGCGAGTTTGATCCAGATGAAGTGTATCGCTGGTTTATGGAGCTTTTTATTGATTCATACGATTGGGTGATGGTACCCAATGTATATGGAATGAGTCAATTTTCGGATGGCGGTTTAATGGCCACTAAACCCTATATAAGCGGGAGTAATTATCTTATGAAGATGAGTAATTATAAAAAAGGAGAATGGCAAACGATTTGGGATGGTCTCTTTTGGAGATTTATGCATACCCATCGAGATTTCTTTTTATCAAACCCAAGGTTAGGGATGTTGGTTCGAATGTTTGATAAGATGCCTGAAGAGAAACAACAAAAGCATTTGGAGAGTGGAGAGGCATATTTGCTATCTCTAAATATGTAGAAATAAATAAATAGGAAAAAATGTTATTTAATACCAGTTATAGAAACAAAGACTACGAAAAAGAAAGTGATCAAATACTGGGTAAATCATTTTCTTTTTTTGAAAAAATAAAAATGCGGGGTAATGGCTCTGGTCGATTAGTTATAGTGCAATTAAGTGCTAAGTTAGAGCCTGAAAATAGGCAGGATATAGCCACAAATTACGCGAATATTGAATTAAGACCTAAAGGAGTTATTATACATTTCGCGAACAGATTAGACCGGTATTCTTGGGTAATACCCTATTATCGTGTAGTGCTGTATAGCACTCAAACGTTTAGTATTCATGCAAACGGAAATTTTATACAGTTTAAGAAAAATCAAAATTATCTGGATAATAAAAAGTTCATTAATAAAATGACCGATTTAAAAAACACCTTTTTAAATTTATAGTATTAGGATGTTTCAGGTTTAATTTTACTGCGTATTATAGGGGCTAAATTCATACGTATCCTACTTTTGAAAATCACATAAAATGAAGAATCAGCAAAATAAAATACATATTATAGGGGCCGGAGTTAGCGGTTTGATTGCGGCTACGGTTTTGGAACAAAATGGATTTTCTCCGGTGATTATCGAAGCCTCAGATAGGGTAGGTGGAAGGGTTAAAACGGATCTTGTAGGTGGGTATCAATTAGATCATGGCTTTCAAGTGTTGCTTACCGCATACCCTGCAGCTCGTAAATACCTGGATTTTGAATCTTTAGACTTGCAAAAAATTGCATCCGGAGCTTCTATTTTCATGAATAAGGAACAAAAAATAATAGGGGACCCTTTGAAAGATATGTCTTTGTTGTTGCCTACGTTGTTTTCTGGAATAGGAAATTTTTCTGATAAGCTTAAAGTATGGAAGCTAAATACCTATTTAAAGAATAAAAGTATACCCGATATTTTTGCGGATACGGAACAATCTACGTTTTCCTATTTGACAAATATTGGGTTTTCAAATGAAATGATTACTGATTTTTTCACCCCCTTTTTTAGTGGTATTTTCTTAGAGCGGCATTTAGAAACATCCAGTAGAATGTTTGAGTTTATTTATAAAATGTTTGGAGAAGGGTATGCTGCGATACCAAAAGCGGGTATGGAGGCCATTCCAAAGCAATTATTTCAGAACTTAAAGAATACTACATTTAAATTCAATACAAAAGTAGCGTCTATAAAAGAGGGTGAAATAACCTTGACAGATCATACGAAATTAGAAAATAACTTTACCATAGTAGCCACAGCTGCTAGTAATTTGATTTCTAATTTAAGAAGTGATACTACAGATTGGAAGTCTTGCCATACGCTATATTTTGAAACAGAAAGCAGAGTGATTAGCCAAAAGTTAATTGGTCTAATTCCTGAGTCGGGGGCGCTTATAAATAATATCTTTTATCATACGAGTCTAAATACGGCTGCTTCCTCCAATAAAGAGTTGCTTTCGGTAACTGTAATTGATTCTCAAAACATGCCAAGTGAGACGCTCATTGAACAGGTAAAAAAAGAATTGTCAGCGTATTGTGGTATTGATATTCACGCGTTTATAAAGGAATATTCGATACCCTTGGCATTGCCAAATTTAACGGATGTGCAATACGAGATGCAGCCATCTGAAACACGATTAACAACACGCATATTTTTAGCGGGTGATACTCAATTAAATGGGTCTTTAAATGCGGCTATGATCTCTGGAGAGAGAGCAGCAATTGGGGTCGTAGAAACAATATCCAATACCTTTTCTTAAAATCACTCCATTTCAATAGTGTTAATTCAGGGTGCTAGGTATATGTGCTAATTGTATTTTTTTTAAACATTAAAATGATTGACACTCTAGATGTAGAGTGTGGCGTTGTCGTTAATAAAGTGTGAAAAAATAAGATCCGCTACTGTAGCCTTTTACCGTTTATCGAACGGAGCTTGTTTTGTCAATTATAGCTGCTTGTTCACGATTTTTTTTCAGTTCGTGCATTAGCTAAGTCGCTCACATTTATTATGTCAAATACGTTCGTGTAAAACGAGATTTTAAAGAGTTTTTATCGACATCCATCTTGTATTGGGTCCGTCTGGGTTAGCTCATGTGGTTTTTAAAATGGTGGACGTGCGAAGTGCCACGTGTCCTATGTAGTGCGGTATCGACTGCCCGTCTTTTTCAAAGAGAAAGTACTGTTTACTTCTGGTGCTTCTCTTGTAGCATCCTTCAAACTCCATTAGTTCAGCGCCTACCAAGGTATATACCGCTTGATCAATATAGGCATACCTAGGTAGGGTACATAATGACCCCGTTTATTTGGGTATTGGTAGGTTTTATTGGAATGGCCATCATTATGCTTCCAGTACCTCCGCCAATAATGACTATTTGATGCTTTTTATTTACAGGGATATCTTAGTTTTTAGTGAAAGATTTATTTCTTTGTGTTTCCATTGTGTCCGCTATGCAAAGCGACATGGAAGAAGTGGACTAAAAAATAATATGTGTATGAGTTTACCTGTAACTAAAGTCACTAAACAAGAATTAATTAAATTTAATCAACTAAATATCAGTACGTTTATTGATCAATTAGAAAAAGGCATTGAAAATGCGAAAGTTGAATTAGACAAGGTTTTGGCGCAAAGTGAGGCTCCTGATTTTGAAAATACGATTGAGAAATTAGAGTTTATTGGATCTGATGTAAGTGAGCTTTCTGGAGTGTTCTTTAATTTAAATTCAGCCGAAACTACCGATGAAATTCAAGCGATGGCTCCAGAGTTTTCGGCTAAGTTGACTGCGTACGGAAACGATGTGGCCATGAATCCAGCGTTGTTTGAGCGTGTTAAACAGGTATGGGATACCAAAGAAGATGATAATTTAACCGCAGAGCAATTAACAGTTTTAGAAAAAACGTATTTGGGTTTTGTACGGAATGGGGCGTTATTAGATGATGCACAGAAAACTTCACTAAGAGCAGTAGATGAAAAACTATCAAGTACCTCTCTTAAATTTGGAGAGAACGTTTTGGCAGAAACTAATAGTTATAAAATGGTTTTGCATGGGCAAGCCGATTTAGAGGGTTTACCTCAGTCAGCGATTGATTATGCGGCCGAAACAGCTAAAGAAACCGGTGATGAGGGAAAATGGGTGATCAACCTGCAATATCCAAGTTTCTTGCCTTTTATGAAGTATTCTTCACGTAGAGATTTACGGGAAACCATATACATGGCATCGGCTACTAAAGCCTGTAAGGGGGATGAGTTTGATAATCAAGATATCGTCAAAGAGATTGCTCATTTACGCTTGAAACGGGCAAATATTCTAGGATATAACTCGCATGCGGATTACGTGTTGGAAAGAAGAATGGCTCAAACGGCCGCTGTAGTAACTGATTTTATGGACGACATGTTGCAAAAGGCAAAGCCGGCTGCAGAAGCAGATGTAAAACGTGTGGCTAACCTAGCATTAGTAGATGGAATTGACGATTTACAAGCATGGGATTTTGGTTATTACGCAGAGAAGCTAAAGCAAAAAGAACTCAACCTAGACGAAGAGAAAATTAAACCATATTTTGAACTAAACAACACTATTAATGGTGTGTTTAATGTAGCGCGTATTCTATATGGATACGATTTTGAATTACGTGATGATATGGAAACGTACCACGAAGATGTATTAACCTATGAGGTGAAAGATCGTGAGGGGAATCATAAAGCTTATTTTTATGCTGATTTCTTTCCGCGTAAAGGTAAGCGACAAGGAGCTTGGATGACTTCTTTCAAAGGGCAGCATAAACGCGATGGAAAGAATTTTCGTCCGCATATATCTATTGTATGTAACTTCGCTAAGCCAACTGGGTTGAAACCATCTTTACTGACGTTTAATGAGGTAACTACTTTGTTTCATGAGTTTGGACATGCGCTTCATGGAATATCTTCTGAGTGTACTTATCCAAGTGTAAGTGGAACCAGCGTTTTTTGGGATTTTGTAGAATTACCCTCTCAAATATTAGAAAACTGGTGTTACGAAAAAGAAGCCTTGGAATTCTTTGCGCGTCACTACAACTCGAAAGAACTGATTCCGGATACAGAGATTGAAAAAATTGTGAAGTCGCAGCAGTTTATGGAAGGCTATAATACCATGCGTCAATTAAGTTTTGGCTATTTAGATATGGGATGGCATACATTGACGGATGAGGTAACCGAGTCTGTATTTGATTTTGAGAAATCGGTATTAGATAAAACTTCGTTATTGCCTAAAGTCAAAGAGGCAAGCACCAGCTGTCAGTTTGCGCATATTTTTAAAGGCGGATATTCTTCTGGCTATTACAGTTATAAATGGGCGGAGGTTTTAGATGCCGATGCTTTTGAACTGTTTAAAGATGAAGGGATATTTAATGAGGAAGTAGCGCAACGTTTTTACGATAATGTATTAAGTGCTGGCGGTAGTGAACACCCTTCGGTATTATACGAACGTTTTAGAGGTCGTCAACCCAAAGTAGATGCGTTACTTGAACGCGCAGGGCTAGATGCATAAGAATAAAAAAAATCACACAAAAAAAGGGAGCTGAAAGGCTCCCTTTTTTTGTGATTTAAAGAAGGTGCTCGTGGGTTCTTTCATAGAAAGAATGATCCGAAGGCACCGTCTGTGAAGACTTATCCTACCTCTACATCCCCTTGCCATGCCATAATTCCACCTTCCATGTTGGTTACCTTAGCAAATTCAGACTGCGCCATGTAGGTACATGCACTCGCACTACGTGCGCCACTTTTACAATAAATTAAGTATTCTTTTGATTTATCTAAAGCATCAATATCTGCTTGAATGGTGCGTGAATAAAAATCGAGTAAAACAGCTCCTTTTAAATGGCCTTCTTGAAACTCCATAGGAGTGCGGACATCTAAAATGATGGATTCAGGTGAGGCCTCTATGGCTTTTTGAAATTCTAATGCGTTTATGTTATCAAACATGATTTTGTGTATTATAGTAATTAATTGATCAATGATTTTCTGAGAATAAAAATTCCCAGGAGTAAAACAAACCATCCAAAGGCGGGTTTGAGTTTTGTTCCAGAAATCTTATTAGATAACCAACTCCCTGCAAAAATACCAATAACGGCAACAAAGGTGAAGGAAAGTAAAAATGTCCAGTGTATTTCTCGTATAGAGAGATCTCCTAAAAAGCCAATTAGCGAGTTAAAAGAAATAATAAGTAATGAAGTGCCTACGGCCTTTTTCATGGGTAGTTTGGCGAGTGCTATCAATGCAGGAATGATTAAAAAACCGCCACCGGCACCAATTAATCCAGTAAAAGAGCCGACTAAAATTCCGAATAGAAGTAGGAGGGGGTAGTTGAATTTTTGTATCTCATCAGTAGCTGTAGTTTGTTTCTTACCGCTGATCATAGAAACCGAAGCGGCTATCATAGCCAAGGCGAAAACAACCATGATTCCGATATCTTTGGGGAGTGTAAATTCACCCATTTCAAACAAAGTTTCGGGAATGGCAGGTACTATGAATTTGCGCATCACATAAACGGTTGCAATAGCCGGTGCTCCAAAAATGGTGGCTGTTTTAACATGTACCAGCCCTTTTTGAAAATAGGTAATAGAACCTACTAAACTGGCGACCCCCACTATAAAAAGAGAATATGCGGTGGCTAATACCGGATTCACATCCATCAAATATACCAATACAGGAACAGTGATAATGCTACCGCCACCCCCAATTAAGCCGAGTGATATGCCAATGAAAATGGCACCAATAAAACTGAATACAAACAGAATGTCCATGGAGTACTGATAAATTCAATGGCAAATGTATAACCCATATGGGGTATCGAATGTGATATACAGTACAAAACCAAAGAATCGCTAATGAGAAACTCTGTCCGTCTTAATTTGTAGACTTTAAAGTTTTAAATAACTCCCCGAAATCATTCCAATAACTATCTATATTTACCAATGCTTCACATACAAAGTCTTGCATTTCTACCCAATCATCTTGTTTAAATAAATTGGTTGTTTGGTTTTCAATAGATATTCTAGTGATTTCTTTTCCGTGTGGATGTTTGTATTTGGGTTGCCATTTTACAGGGACCTTCATGGTGTCTTCAAAAACAGTTTTGGTTTCTAAGAATTGCTCATAAAATAACTGTCGGATATCATCATGCTTGAATTGTAAATCAATACATACTCTACAGCCATGGGTATCTACTTCCGTACGGATATAAATATCACGGAGTCCGGTAGGGTACTTAAACCAGTTTAGTCTTCTTCCTGAAGCACCTCTTTTTTTCTGCATTCTTGCGGTAAGAGTTCCCCAAAATGCGGATCTTAATGCTTTATCTTCGTCTTTGCTAAACATGGTTTTATGATCTTTTAAATAAAGAATAAATGTACTTTCTTGGGTCTCCGTTCGGATTATGATACACGTGATTAAACGTTTCCAGTAGGCTGAAATCAGTTCCCAATTGCGTGGTGAATTGTTTGTTTGTGTAGGGTTGAATTGGCAAGCCACAACATTTTATAGCGCCTCCAACTCCAAATTCGGCTAGGAGTACAAATCCACCCGATTTTACTTTATGTTTTAATAAATCAAAGTAGGTTTTTTGATCTTTTGCGTCAATTAAAAAATGTAAAACCGCACGATCTATCCATAAATCAATAGATTCCATTTGTGTCAAATGAATCGGGTTAGCTAAATCATCTACAATGGTTTCGATGGCATTAGAACCTATTCGAGTCACTAAATTTGCTATACTTACGGGGCTAATGTCTGTGGCGGTAATATTAGAATAATTATTTTTTAGTAAGGCATCTACCAGGGTTGTGCTACCCACGCCTGCAATAAAAACTTTATCCGTTTTAGAGACAGTAGTTTTTTGTAGTAATCCAAGTGTGGGACTTAAATCATCCTCGTACCATCCTAACTTTTCAATAGGGGTTTTGGTATAGGCATTATCCCAATGTTTTTGGTGATTTAGACCGCTAGTCTTGTTATCAGAATTTACTTGTTCCATATACCCATTTTCAGAGCGCGATATTACAGAACTTTTTTGGATTTATAACCGTGGAGTTACGAGTCCGTTATTTCAAATTCTACTTGGAAAATACAGCGGAAACCAACGGTGTTATTTGGCTTAGTATAGTTGGAACGGGTAGTGAGCTCAATATCCAACTGATGATCTAACCAACTGCCGCCTTTTGCAATTTCTTTTGTAGAAACCATTTCGGCTACATTCCCAAACATTTGGTAGGTACCAAAGCTATTTGGCCAATAGTGGTGAACAGGTGTTGTAGTTGAACTGGTGTCAGTAGTCTTGTCGTTAGCCTTTGCACTGTTCTTATATTTTTTACCGAGCCTTTTTGCGTCTTATCAGAATAATCTGCAGCAGCAATGTTTTCCCATTCTTCAATGGTGAGTAAGCGATATGTGACTTTGGAAGGGTAATTTCGAAGTGGATATTTTTCTTTAGAAATCAATGCTTGCTCCATAACGCGTTTTAAACGCCAAATGCAATAATCATTCGCTTGTTGCCATGAAATACCAACTATAGGGTAGTCTCTGTAGGCGATGTTCCTGCAGTACTAGGCTGGATATGGTTCTTCCCAAACGGTACATCTGGTAAGACGGAAACGTGCTTTTCGGAACCTTTTCCGTAAACACGTGCGGTCCAATATACATATTCCTGCCAAGAAATATTGTTGGTTTCAGTCTCATCTATAAATAAACAAGTTCCAATTTCACGGTGCTGGGCGGGGTATATTTTTCTTGTGATTTATGTGGTGTAAAACCGAAAAGAAGGAGAATCACTATTCCAAAAATAGCGATGTTTTTAGCTTTCATAGTATTGGGTTTTTAGGGTAACAAGATATGATGGTTTATACGATGTTAGTTTCCCGTAATTACTATGTTTTTTGATTCTCCTATTTTACGGAGAGCTTGTTTTATAGCAATAGAAGTTTCTTTTGTCGTGTCTAGTTTAAAAGTAAAGCTATGGTTGGGTTTGAAAAATAGGAGGCTATAAGAACCGAATTCTATTTTTTCTAAAGTGCTCCAAGCTAGTGCTTTTTGTCGGCTAAATATTTTCTCTTTAATGATTATTTGATCTTCAGTGATTTTGATCTTTGGGGAGTATCTTGATTTTTTTGACAGTCCTAACGTGCCAATAAGAAGAAAGTTACCCCCTAGTAAAATCAGAAAAGGATTGGTGGATGTTTGAAGTTCAGT
>JBLFZF010000054.1:0-22861 GCA_047610145.1 Salibacteraceae bacterium
GAATTCTTTAGAGTATCCCGTAGCAGAACCGCCAACCATATTCCAAGAAGTACCATCAAACCGGTGCAATTCTGTTCCCGCTGGATTCAAGTACAAATTGTTGTTGTAGGTTTTCAATACCCCTACACGCGTAAATGGGTGGGGAGCATTGGTCCACACTCCATTCTCAAATACTTTCATTTTTCCGGTGAAAAAATCGGTAGCATCTTCATAAATCATGTAAAGTTTGTTATTCATATAAGCCACTTGCGCTACGTCTGATCCAGAGACAACAATTGCATCTGGTCCGACAGGAATCCATTGATTTGCTTGTAACTTTAGCACAACGGCCTCTCCTTGAAAGGTAGAAAAAGAAATATGTGGTATATCATTTACAAAAATCAAATTGGCGTACTTGTTATTAATTTCATTTGTCGTTGATCCTAATGATAACCAAGAAGTGCCGTCATACTTCTGAACTTCTACATGGTCAATTCCTTGATTGAAATCGTAGGTATTACCAATAACATAAACCGTGTCATTATAGACTTGCATATTGAAATTACTCATGTTCCAAGGTGGGGTTGGAGTAAGATAGTTCCATTTTTTGTACGGAGCTATATGCCAAGAGCCAATTCCAACGATTCGTCCAGTACTAGTAGTACTAATAAATTCATTTTCCCAGACATCTGCATCATTTATATCAGTAGTTATTCCCCAAGTTTGATATTCCGTAAGTGTAGGGTTGGTAGCAGATAGTAGGGTGTAATGAAGTTCACTGGGGTTAGGAGAAGGAATGTTAACTCCCATAAATAAGGTATCTCCTTTAACAGTAAGTTGGTTGTTGTCGGTTGACGAACCTATAGGGCTCCCAATTTGCACCCATTGTGCTGTTACCGCGTTAAATGAAAATATAAAGGAGAATAGAATGATGTTTCTTAAGGTTGAAATCATATAATTAAGTTTTGAAATGGTTATTTTTTAGTAGTGTCAAATATATGAGTTTTTATATTCAATTCATAATTTACGATTTGATAAATAGAATGTTGCAGTAAATTTTGCGCGTAAAATAATAGGTGAGTGGATCAAAAAAAGGACGCTGGTTATAATTTTCAATCTGATCTGCTGATTAGAAAAATTATGTGTTACCGCAATTAAAATTGGTCATCCATTAAACAGTAAATTGTAATTTTCACTTTCTTTAATCAATTAAATGAAAACCAAGCAAAGAATAGCGTCCATATTAAAAGCACATACACTGTCGGAACCTATTACTGGCATACCCAGTTTTAATTTATTAAAACTAGATCTAGCCACGAATCTAGAATTTCCCTTACCTAACAATTTACGCTTAGGTCATGTAGTGGAAAGGATCGTTTCAGGAATGATCAAAACCTCGACCAATTACAACGTATTGTATGAAAATATTCAGCTTCTAGAAGGTAAGACTACTATTGGAGAGCTTGATTTTATACTCGAAGAAATAGCTACGCACCAAATACTCCATGTAGAGTTAGCCTATAAGTTTTATCTATTTGATCCGAGCATCTCATCAGAACAGATACAGAACTGGATTGGTCCAAATCGGAATGATTCGTTGATAGAGAAGTTAGGAAAGTTAAAAGCCAAACAATTTCCTTTGCTTCATCATAATGGAGCCAAAGCACGGTTTGAAAAAATTGCCATAGAAGAAGTTAAGCAAGCCCTTTGTTTATTGGTTTCTTTGTTTATTCCATATCTATATAAAGAGAGTTTTGACCCGGGCTATGAAAAAGCCATTCAAGGCTATTACTTAAATTTCGAGACTTTCATTGGCTTAAATCATTCCGACAAAACATTTTACCTACCCGCCAAAAAGGAGTGGGGTATGGACCCATCGGAAAACGATAGTTGGATCGGTTTTAATGGGGTGGAGAAGTTTATTCAATCGAGTATGAAGGAAGAGCAAGCTCCAATGGTTTGGAGTAAGCAAAGGGGTCGTTTCGAGGTGTTCTTTGTAGTTTGGTGGTAGCCAAAGTTAAAGGGGGTAAAGGCTGCAGGTCAGGTATTATTACTTTTTTTTAAAGGTAACTTCTCTGAGTGCATTTACATGTAGGTATGGTCTCCATGGTACGTCAGAATTTAACCAAATAATAATATACTCAGAGTCAGAAGTGCCATAGTATGTGTTACTTTTATTTAAAATAACGTGCTATTAAAATGTATCTTATGAAAGTACTTTTCATCCTATTCGGAATAGTTATAGTGGCATTTATCTCTATTCAGCTTTTTGCCATTAACTCACAAAGAAATATTGAGACTTATTCGTATACGGTCAATAAAAAATATGAGGGGTTTGAAATTCGGCACTACCAAGCCAGCTTATTCACTTCGGTTCAATTGTCGGCAACTACCTATAAAGAGGCTTCGAGTAACGGATTTTCTATTTTAGCAGGTTACATTTTTGGAGGAAATAAAACAAACGAAAAAATAGCAATGACCTCACCCGTATCGATGTCTTTGGATGATACCCTAACAATGATGTTTTTGGTACCCAAGAAATTTACCAAAGAAAATCTTCCGATACCTAATCAATCTGAAATTACATTTCGAGCAGAACCGGCAAAAATTATGGCGGCTATCAGTTTTGGGGGATGGGCCAATGATAAAAAAATAGAGCAGTATAAAAAAGCGTTAAAATCAGCTTTAGATGGGGCCGGAATAACGTACACAAATCGGTTTTACTTTCTAGGATATAATCCGCCTTTTGAGGTTTTTAATCGTAAAAATGAAATTATTGTCGAGTTAACCCCATAAAATACTGCAAAAGCATTTGGTTTAAAGGTGAACTCCGTGCGTTGTTTTATTTCTAAGTACTAATTTTACAGACGTAAGAAAACTAAGAGAGTGCCTGCTCAATATTCTCCCACTTATTATATTCAAATGATTACAGCGAATTCACCAATAACGTTTACCAGTGGGGTCACCATGAAGAATAGATTCATGTTAGCTCCATTAACCAATCAGCAAAGCCATGAAAATGGACAAATA
The DNA here is from genome assembly GCA_047610145.1 of Salibacteraceae bacterium. GTDB lineage: Bacteria > Bacteroidota > Bacteroidia > Flavobacteriales_G > Salibacteraceae > CAJXZP01. The sequence goes on from JBLFZF010000054.1 coordinate 3,010, forward strand.
TCTACGGAAGAGTTAAAATGGCTCACCATGAGAGCAGAAGGCGGGTTTGGTTTAGTCATGACTTGTGCTTCGCATGTGCAAGAAGTGGGAAAAGGCTTTCCCGGTCAATTAGGTATTTTTAGTGACGACCTAATGGAAGGGCATCTAAAATTAACGGCATCGATCAAAGCAGAGGGATGTATCTCAGTCATTCAATTGCATCATGCGGGAATGCGGACTCCAGCAGAATTAATAAACGACAAACCCGTTAGCGCTTCTGATACCCACAACCCTACTGCGAGAGCTCTTACTTTAGAAGAAGTGGGAGCCTTGCGAGATGATTTTATTGCAGCGGCTGTACGAGCTCAAAAAAGCGGGTATGATGGAGTAGAGGTTCATGGTGCACATGGATATATAATTACACAGTTTTTAAGTAAGGATATTAATAAAAGAACCGATATTTATGGCGGTTCGTTAATGAATAGGTCGCGACTTTTATTCGAAATAGTAGAGGGGATTAGTGCAAAATGTGGGGGTGCTTTTTTATTGGGTGTTCGGTTATCTCCAGAAAGGTTTGGAATGGACTTAGCGGAAGTGAAATGGGTTTGTCAGCAATTAATTGATACCGGAAATATTGATTTTTTAGATATCTCCTTATGGGATACTTTCAAAATGCCAGAAGAAGAGAAATATCAAAATCATTCTTTATTGGCCCACTTTAAGTCTTTAGATTTTAAGAAGGTAAAATGGACGGTTGCGGGTAAAATAACCAATGCCTCTGAGGTGAAAAAAGTAATAGATGCAGGAGTTGATTTTGTGACTATTGGAAAGTCTGCCATATTGCATCACAATTTTCCGGAACGCGTTATGGCCGACCCTTCGTTTTATCCAATTCAAACTCCGGTTACAGAAGAGTATCTTAGAAAAGAAGGCCTAGGAAAAAAATTTGTAACGTATTTAAAAAGATGGCCTGACTTTGTTGAATGATCCAGTATAAGATAAAAAAACAGGTAATTTGGTCCCGTAAATAAGCATTTTAGGCATGTTTATGTAAGCATATATGAAGATTCTTATAACTGGAATAAGCAGAGGACAATTTTTTGGATGAAGTCTATTGAAATGAAGATATATGTTTATTTTTATCTAAAATAACTAAGATGATAAAAGTGACTAATGGGTGGTGTGTGCTATCTTTAATATGGATGATGAGCTGCGCCATACCTGAAAAAAAACCAGCAGAAATTAAAGCGGAAGAACAAGTAGTGGAGGTTACCCCAAAAGAAATGTTGAATAACGCTTATCAGCTATTTAAAGAAGGCAAGGATCCCGAATCTATCCAAGTAGCCAATCGTGTTTTAGAAATAGGTAGAACGACAAAAAACGATACGCTCATTGGACAAGCATTAACTTCTCTATGCCGTAATTCTCAACGTAAACTGGACACCACTAGGTTAGCCGAGTTAAGTTTGGAACTGAGTGATTTAGCGGTCTCATCTGGTAACCTAAAATGGTTGATGTATCGCGCTCACATGAATGCAGAAATGTGGCGACTTATTGGTGACATGGATCGAGCTGAGGGTTTTTACAACGAGAGCATGAAGATTAGTCTTGAAACGGGGTCTATGGGAATGTATACCATAGACCATTTCAATAAATCTTTCGTGTCGGTAGCGAAAGGCGACTTCAAAACTGCCAACCAGTTAATTAAGAAATACTACGAACTTAGAAAAGAATCGGATCCTGAATCGGAAGATGCCTATGGCCTAATTGCATTGGCTTATTTGCTAGAACAGCAAGGAAATTATGAAGGCGCTCATGAAGTGGCAATGGTAACGAGACGATTATTCGAAGAGCAACATCTTTTTCCGGAGCCGCCAGATGAAAAACCGTTGCTAATAGTAGAGGCTAAAGTAAAAGAAGAGTTGGACTCAGCTAATTTCAAAACTATTACTGCAAGCGCTCAGTCACAGTCCGTATCTAACCTATTGGATAAGTACTTGCAATAATTCGATATTGCAGGTAGTTGAATCTCTACTAATAAATTAAACTCGAGTGGCAATTTATGAAAATCAGTATTGAAAATAGGGCAGGAACGAGAATATATAAAACAGCTCATATTTTAAGATAAAATGATAATTATTAAGGTCTTATTTTAGTTAAAACACGATAGAAAGTATGAATAACTACGTGCAATTAACTTCAAAACCGGACGTTTTAAATCGAATGAGATTGAAGCTATTGCCCTTTGTGTAAGGAATGAAAATGGTGCTCACTGTAGTTGTGTTAGCTACTATTATTTAATGGGAGATACTGGAGTAGTTCTTATTACGAAAGGTTTGCCCGTGTTAGTCGCTGAAATTCGACTAGGTAACTGTGGGATTGCAGATATAGAAGCAACGGAAATATGAACCTCGCTGAAAAGAGTCACTCACCTTCAAATGATGGGCATTTATCAGCATAATTTTTTGCCAATTGAAAAGAAATTCCGAAGCGGTAAAAAATAGAATTTAGCCTTATTCATACGGTGCTAAAACAGAAATCTACACTAGGGTATAACCAATCAAAATAGAACACTATATATCTACAGGGTATATTCCTAGCCTGTTTAAATTAAACAATAGTCTTTGATGAGGTCACCTTGTGTTATGGAGTATAGTAGCTAGAATTGGCAATTTTTTATCCTTTTTGGTAAATTGAACCAAAACAAATCATGATTGGTGAAGTCCTATAATCTGTTTTTTTTATTAAGTATATATATGTTTAAATGGGCGTGAATACCTAATAATTAAACACTTTGACTTTATGCTTGCTGATTTCAGTTGTAACTTTCGAACTTACATTATTAACAGGTCAAAGTTTTTAAAATGGAGGTCACAATTGAAGATATCACGCTTAAAATGAAGATTTATGAAGGTGTTTTAATGCGTCTGTGTGAGTATTTAGGAGTTAACGTTTATGATCAAACGTTGGATAGTAGAATCAATTCGAAAGCCGTTTTGAATATTCGATTTGTTCGATTTTTAGAAGAAAATAAAGACTTTTTTAAACGTTATCATGACGATTACTATAAGTCTAAAACTCCAGAACAAATTGCGTTTACGATAAATCGAAAATTACAAGTAGTGGATCACTACCTTAAAAAAGAATTTCCCGAATGTTACGCTAAAGGCAAGTTTAATATGCAAGCCGCTAAGCGTTTAAAATATGTTTCTTCTTTTGAAATTGATTTTGAATTAGGAAGTCAACAACGTATTAACATGAATTCTTTAGGCGTGACAGCTTGGCACCTAGGCTTAAAGCAACAAATGACCATTGACCGACTAAACCTCTCTGTTAGGCGTTAAGCTTACACAAACTATTTTTTAAATGCGACCGCTTATTAGGTCTTAGTTGTACCTATCGTTATATATTCGTGAACATAACGGTATGGACAACAATTATCAAATAAAATCACGCTTCTGGATAGAAGGAAAGGATGGTACTTTTCTAGGAGAAGGCCGCGTACGTTTGTTACAGGCCATTGAAATTAGTGGCTCCATAAGTGCCGCTGCAAAAAGTCTTGATATGTCTTATCGAAAGGCTTGGAAAATGGTTGATATTATGAATGCACAGGCCAAAGAACCCTTAGTGGTGAGGCAAACAGGAGGTAAAAGTGGTGGAGGTACCCTAGTGACTCCTCAAGGAACCAAAGCGGTGAATTCCTACATAGCTTTTAAGGCTAAGTGTAACAATTTCATAAATGAAACGTTTCAAGAATACGAATTTTAATGAATTATTCCGTCTTAAATAAAGAGCTAACGGTTATTATTCTCGCTGGGGGTCAAAGTGCTCGTATGGGAACGGATAAGGGTTTATTGTCGGTACAAGGAGTTAGCTTCATCCAAAAATTGGTGAAAAAAGCCAATTCATTTTGTGGACAAACTCTTATTTCGGTAGGGAAACATAATCAAGAGGCATATGCTAATTTGAATGTTGATTTGGTGGTGGATGAAAATGCCAAAATGGGACCTATCGGAGGTATTGTTTCTGCATTGAAAAGAGTGAAAACCCCCTGGTTTATGCTTATATCGGTAGATTCGCCATGGGTGAGTGAAGTTGCTATGAGCGCTTTGTGGCAAGCTAAAAAGGGGTTTGACGGAGTTTTATTAGCATCGCCTTATAACGTACATCCACTTGTTGGAGTATACCATAGAAAAACATTTTTGATATGGGAAACCGCTTTAAAAGAAGGTAACCTACGGGTGATGTCGGTGATTGCGAAATTAAACGTGAACACTGTTTCCCAGGATGTGGTGAATATTAACACGCGTGAAGATTTTAAAGCCATGAATACAGAAGGGTGGAATGAAAGTTAAAGTGTTGTACTTCGGTCATATAGCCGAGATAAAAGGAGTTCAGGAAGAAGTCAAAGAGATGGGTCAAAGTTACGGGTTGCAAGACCTAATTGATTTGGTGGTCAAGGAAATTCCTAAACTAAGAGATATGAATTATGTAGTTGCTTTAAATCAAGTGATTGTAGCTAAAGAAAATCGCATACAAGAGGGAGATGAGGTTTCATTTTTTCCACCCTTTGCGGGAGGTTGACCATGCTAAATAAACAAGAAATAGAACGTTTTAAGCGCCAATTGCTTTTACCAGAAATGGGAGAAAGTGCGCAGGTTGCCTTAAAAAACGCCTCGGTTCTGGTTATAGGAGCAGGGGGGTTAGGAAATGTGGTATGCGCTTATTTAGCCGCTGCAGGAGTGGGGGAAATAACCATTGTAGATAATGATAAGGTCGAGATATCCAATTTACACCGACAGGTGATGTTTACTAAAACGGATATTGGGTTGTCTAAATCAGTGCAGTTAGTAACTCGTTTACAAGAACTCAATAATGAGAGTGTTTATAAAAGTATTGATCAAAATATTACAGAAAGTAACTGTATTGAATTATCTGGTAATCAGGATTTAATAATTGATTGTGTAGATCAAATTGAAGTGCGTTATTTATTAAATGATGTGGCTGTTTTTAGAAATATCTCATTAGTTTATGGCGCCATTCACCGTTTTGAAGGACAGGTATCCGTATTCAATTTCAACAACAGTGGAACATACAGATGTGCGTTTCCAGAAATGAAACTTTTAGATAAAGCTCCCAGTTGTGAAGAAGTCGGAGTCATTGGAGTTTTACCCGGGATTATAGGTTTGTATCAAGCGATGGAAGCTATTAAAATCATCACTGGTATAGGTAAAGTTCTTGCGGATGAAATATTGATGTTAAATTTATTACAAACGTCTCATGTGAAAATCAGTTACACAAGAAATTCTGATGAAATTGAAATCGCTAGAAACAGAATAATTGAGATGCAAAACAAAAATGAATTCGTAAATAAGATACTGGATAAGAGTGAGGTACCTGCTTTTTTGGTCGCCAATCCTACCACGAACGTAATCGATATTCAGATGGATTTCACATACAAAGTATGGATGGGAGTCTCTGTTTTACACATGCCAGAGTATGCCTTTGTACAAAAAGTGCAACAGCTTGATCGCCAGTGTAACGTATTGGTTTACTGTGCAAATGGAATAAAAAGTACATGGGCGGCTGCGGTTATGAAGTCGCTTGGTTTTAAAAATATTTATCAACTTTCCGGTGGTATTGCATCGGTAATAGAGTAGAAAGATGGAAAAAACAAAAAAGATTAAAAACGTGTTCAGATCTGGGGCCATTAGTTCAGAGATGATTGGTAATTCTATTGCTACGCATCAAACTAAAACGCACATTGGTGCCCATGAAATATTTTTAGGTCAAGTACGTGCTGATGAAATTAATGGGAAAATCGTTTCTGCTATTGAGTATTCTGCGCATGAGGAAATGGCGAATCAGATTTTTCATGATATTCGTGAAGAAGCTTTTTCTAGGTATGACTTGAGTTGTATGCATATTTACCATAGTACCGGACGAGTGGCCGCAGGAGAAATATGCTTGTTTGTTTTCGTATCTTCTTCACATCGCTTACCTTCACGAGAGGCGTTAGCATTTCTAGTTGAAGAAATTAAAACGAAAGCGCCCATTTTTGGTAAAGAAATATTTGAAGATGAAACGCATCAATGGAAAGTGAATAAATGAATCTAAATATCACCATAAAAAATCCATCAGAAATTCAATACTTACAGGTATTGGTTTTGGCGCATTATATGTCGTTAGATCTAGCTGATATTCAAAGAAGTCAATTTAGGATTGCGCTAGAAGGGGATAAAATTATTGGATTTATTCGTTTGAAAAAGAAAAAGAGTTTGCTAGAAATCGCTACATTGGGAGTGGTCAAAGCCTATAGAAAAAAAGGGGTTGGAAACTTGTTGCTAAGTTATTATGCGGATAAGTATACTAATTTGCATTTACTCACCTGTACTCCAAACTATTTTTTGAAGCAAGGTTTCAAAATTGTAGTTGGGGTTCCCGATTGTTTGAAGTCCAAATTTAATAACACCGCCCTTTGGGCCGGATATGGAGATCCCGTGATATTAGTGATCAATCCAATAAAGTAAGAAAGAGTTAGTATGGTTGATATTACGCATAAAGTAAATACACTTCGTACGGCTACCGCTCAGGCCATAGTTAAAGTGAGCAAGCAAGAAACTATTGATGCATTAAATAACCATACGGTTCCTAAAGGAAACGTATTTGAAATGGCGAAAGCAGCCGGTTTATTAGGCGTGAAAAATACCCCTCTCATATTACCCGACTGTCATCCGCTACCTATCGAATATGCGGGTATTGAGTATGTTATTGACGGGTTAACCATTCAGGTTAAAATGACCGTGAAAACTATTTATAAAACAGGAGTGGAAGTAGAAGCCATGCATGGGGCAAGCGTAGTGGCATTAACCATGTACGATATGTTGAAGCCCATTGATAAAGGGGTAGAAATACACGCCATTAAGTTACTGGATAAGAAAGGAGGAAAGTCCGATTTTCAAGATCGCTTCCGTACCGATCTAACTGCTGCTGTAGTGGTGTGCTCAGATACTATTTCTGCCGGTCATAAAGAAGATAGAGCGGGTAAAGCCATCATTACTAAATTGAAGGAAGCCAATGTGACTATTAAAGACTACATCGTAATTCCAGATGAAAAGGAGATTATAGCTCAAAAACTCATCGATTACGTAGATGTGGATATGGATTTGGTTATCTATACGGGGGGTACAGGATTAAGTCAGCGAGATGTGACTCCAGAAGCCTTAAAGCCGCTGTTAGATATGGAAATTCCAGGAATTGCCGAAGCCATTAGAAGTTACGGTCAAGAAAGAATGCCATTTGCAATGCTTTCAAGGAGCGTAGTGGGCATCAAAGGTCAAACCTTAGTATTTGCCTTGCCAGGTTCTACTCGAGGTGCACAAGAGAGTATGGACGCAGTTTTTCCATTTGTATTGCATTTATTTAGAATAATGAAAGGAGCACGACATGATAATTGATCAGCATCAACGCATTCATAGCTATTTACGTATTTCATTAATTGAAAGATGTAATTTACGCTGCTCTTATTGCATGCCCGAAGAGGGGATTCCCTTATTGCCCAAATCGCATATCATGCGAGATGAAGAAGTGATAGCGATTGCCACGGAATACGTGAATTTAGGAGTGAAAAAAATTCGTTTAACGGGAGGGGAGCCTTTAATGCGCAAGGGGCTAGACCATATTTTGGAAGGGTTGCAAGCCTTAAAGGTAGATTTAGGAATGACCACCAATGCGGTTTTACTAGATCAGCACTGGGACTTATTGGAGCGTACAGGGTGTACCGCTTTAAATATCAGTTTAGATTCTTTGGTAGCTGAAAAAATGAACACGCTTTCGCGTAGAAATAAGTTTGACGTCATCATGAAAAATATTCTGGAAACCATTAAACGTGGGTTTCAGGTAAAAATCAACGTGGTTTTATTGAAAGGTACGAATGAAGACGAAATCATTGACTTCATTGAATGGGGACGTCATTTGCCTATAACAGTCCGCTTCATTGAGTTTATGCCTTTCAACGGTAATAAATGGGATTGGAAAGAAAATGGAATTTCATTAAAAGATATTTTAGAAAAAGCAAATACCCATTTTGGATCTGAAAATGTGGAACGAGTATCCGATGCACCCAATGATGTCTCTAAAAACTATCGTATCAAAGGGTCTATTGGCAAGTTTGCAGTGATTAGCACCGTTTCAAATCCGTTTTGCGATACCTGTAATCGAATTCGTCTAACGGCAGACGGTAAAATGAAAAACTGCTTATTCTCTAAGTCTGAAACCGATATTTTATCCGCTTACCGGAAAGGAGAAGACTTAAAAACAGTAATTACCGATGGTATTTGGCATAAAAAAGCGGTACGTGCGGGTATGGACAGTTTTGAAGATTTTGCAGATCCTGAACAGAATCAAGATAATCGAAGTATGATTCGAATTGGAGGATAACTAATTATACCTTGCCTGTTAATCAATTATAGCGTCAATGTCTGTACATTGGAATTAGGGCAGAAAAAAGGGAACTCAATGAATTCAACATTAACACTTACGCGTACTCATTCTAATCATTCTGACTTCTCCAAATTAGTGAATCAGTTAGATCAGTATTTGACAATTTTAGATGGCGATCAACATGATTTCTATAATCAATTCAATAACATCGATGTGTTAAAAAATGTGGTGATTGCATTTGATGAAAACACTCCTGTAGGCTGTGGAGCCTTTAAAGAGTTGGAGGAAGGAGTTATTGAGTTAAAACGAATGTTTACGGATCCTAGATCTAGAGGAAAGAAAGTGGCTTCTCAAATATTAAGCGAGCTAGAAGACTGGGCCATTAGCTTAGGGTATCATAAAGTTGTTCTTGAAACAGGAGTGAAAATGCCAGATGCTATTGGGTTGTATAAGAAATTTGGGTATGTTCAAGTCCCTAATTACGGACCGTATGCAGGTAAAGAATTAAGTGTCTGTTTTGAAAAGAACCTAAAAATCACGTAGCCCATTTAGGATACATTTAAAATAACTAGTAAAGTACGAACTAGCATGTTAAAATCATTTCTAAATAACACGCTGTTTTTCTTGCCTCTTTGGGTACTAGAAACGGTCACTTTAGGAACCGGAGGTTTGTTTACCATCATACATTTCCCGGGAGCACCTGTAATGTTGAAAACAGGAATATTTTTGTTTGCTATTTTTGGAATATGGACTTTAGCTAAAGTGTATGTATCAAACCTAGGATTTAGTTCTAAATTACTCTGGATGTTATTAATGGCAGTAGCTCCGGTGATTTTTATGTGGGTATATCATATTAAAAATAAATCGATTTAAGAATAGTGGTTTCCGCGATGACTGAACCAAATAGTTGGATATGAAATGTATCATGGGTTGGGAAATCGCTTTTTAAAGGTCGGTGTTGTCAGTGAAGTGGCTCTAAATATTTTTCTTTTACTAGTACCCGTATTTGGTGTCATGAAAAAAAATGGGCGGTGTAATCGATTTAGATCCTTTTTATAGGCGTTATTCTCTCTGTCGCTAAGGAACAGTGATGGTTTTGAATACCGTGGTGAAATGTAATTGCTTTGCGGTGAAGTATGCTCCGAATAACATATAATTAATACGTTTGAATTAAACGTTCATTAGCACGTAAAAAATAGCTAACTTTATAGAGGTATTCCATTTCAATAGAGGGGGATGATTTAGGATTTAATACATGAAGATATTACTCACAGGTGCTACGGGATATATAGGTAAAAGATTGTTACCCGTTTTAATAGAAATGGGACATGAGGTGGTATGTTGTGCTCGTGATGTAGATCGTTTTCACATTCCCCAGTCATTTTTGGGTAAAGTAGAAGTGATTGAAGTAGATTTATTGAAAAAGGATTCTTTAGAAAATATTCCAAAAGATATTGATGGGGCTTATTATTTGGTGCATTCGATGTCGGTATCGTCCGATTATCAAAACTTAGAGAGAGAATCTGCAAAAAACTTTAAGACCTACCTTAACCAAACTTCGGTTCAACAAGTCGTGTATTTGAGTGGAATTATTAATGAAGCCAATCTCTCAGAGCATTTAACATCTCGTAAAAATGTAGAGAAAGAATTAGGTAAAGGAAATTATGCGTTAACGGTTTTACGGGCCGGAATAATTATCGGTTCTGGAAGTGCCTCTTTTGAAATTATTCGTGATTTAATAGAAAAATTACCGGTAATGATTACACCAATTTGGTTGAAGACCAAATGCCAGCCCATTGGAATTGCCGATGTTATTCTGTTTCTTTCACGTACTTTATTTGTGGAAAAAACCTATTCTAATAACTATGATATTGGAGGTCCTGATATTTTGAGTTATAAAGAAATGCTCCTACAATTTGCTTCGGTACGAAATTTAAAACGTTCTATTTTTATTGTTCCGGTAATGACCCCAAGATTGTCGTCTTATTGGTTATACTTCGTTACTTCAACATCCTATAAACTGGCCTGCGCATTGGTGAATAGCATGAAAATAGAAGTGGTGTGTCGAAATCAAATATTAAATGATATTTTAAAAATAAAGCCCTTGACCTACCGCCATGCTTTAGAAAATGCGTTTCAAAGAGTTCAAAATAATTCTATAATTTCTAGTTGGAAAGACGCATACGTGAGTAGCGGTATAGATTCCCATCTTTCTGATTATATACAAGTGCCTTCATTTGGCTGTTTTGTTGACCAGCGAGCTCAACGCTTTTCTAATAAACGAGATTGCTTAAACCGGGTCTGGAGTATTGGCGGTTCTACGGGGTGGTATTATGGCGATTGGTTATGGCAGCTTCGGGGCATACTAGATAAAATGTCGGGCGGAGTTGGTTTGCGAAGAGGTCGAACTAATGAGCAGGAGGTTAATGCCGGTGATGCACTTGATTTCTGGAGAGTGATATACGCTAATAAAGAGGAGGGTAGATTATTACTGTATGCAGAAATGAAGCTTCCTGGTGAGGCTTGGCTAGAATTTAAAGTAGTCCATAACAAACTAGAGCAAACAGCTACTTTTAGGCCTTTAGGTTTGCTTGGGAGGTTATATTGGTATTCTGTGTTTCCATTTCATGGTTTCATATTTAAAGGAATGTTGGATAAGCTGACAGAATAATAGTAAAACAAAACAATAATGAGTAATGCATTAGGTAAGATACTATCGAACAACAGGTTTTTCATGGCTATTGGCACTATAGGTACAGTGGCTTTACTCCTTTCGGTATTGTTTAAGGTTTTTGAATTACACGGAACTATCGCTCTGTTTCAAACGGGTATCATGCTATTTTCAGTATTTGGTTTGTGGACAATCTCAGTCGCCTATTTTTCGGATATAAAAATGAGGTTTAAAATTTTATGGCTTTTGCTTATGGTGGCTTTGCCATTTTTTGGTGTTTGGATATATCACATGATAAAAAAATAAATGTAGAGAAAAACAAATTAAACGCCTGGGCTTAATTTATCAATTAGCGTTTAATCAAAATATAAAATTAGCTATTGAATGGTATATCGGTAAATAATAAATACAGCATAACCGTTTGGTAGGTTATGGAAAGCCTTGTTTTTTGTGGATTACTTTGAAAGAATGAGCTAGGAGTTCACAGAGAAATAAATTTCATTTAAATAGAGCAAAACTCAAAGTGAATTAATGACTTTCTAGACGTATCAAATTTGTACAGGGTATTCATAATATGTCATAAAACCCTTTTTAAGTTGAATCAATAGGTTGAAGTTTAAACGGAAACATGCTATTTTTTCTGTATCACATACGGAGCTTAAAGGAAGAGACTTAACTTTGCTCACTATAATTTTAGTCGTTCATCTGGGTAATCTAGCCAGGGTGTAAAAGTCAAATAGCCCGAATTAAATTCGGGCTATTATGGGTATTCCTAACCTATTCGAAAAAATAAGTGTCCTTTTAAACGCAAGGAGCGATTTATGGTTTTTAAAAGTATTGTTTAGTATTTCTATATTGGTGTTATTTACAGCTAATTTAAGACTTTTACTCGCATTGAATAAATAGAAGAATGGAAAAAAAACAACCGGATACCTGTAGATAAACAAAAGTAATTATACTCGAAAATGATTCCGTGGACATTTCCGGAATACCCGGTGAAAAATTCATAATTATGCCTATAGATAAAGAGACAGTCACCATTAACCCGGTGATAATAAAGCGCCATATACCTAATAAAACATCCCGTTTTTAGATATTACTTAGATAGCCTAAAGAAATAGTATTGAGTGTTAATCTGTCCGATTTAGGTGCGCTCTAGGTCAACTCATTTAGAGGGGTTTCCATTTGATAAGTTTTTAAAGGTTAAAAAACTACAAAATAGGATTAATTATACATCAGAGCTTATGTTAATATAACCAGACTTTTTTTTGTTTAAAAGAGCGAAATCAGCTATTGGCAGTGGGTTATGCTGTATAGCTTTAGAGAATATTTACTTCAAATAACAGAATTAGGCATGTAAAAACAAAATCGCATCCTTTCATTAGTCCGCATTATATTTGGATGACCGTACCGTTTTATGGCCTAATTGAACGGGTGTTTCCTACCATAGAAAGAATTGGTGCAACGGTTGAAAACCCTTTTGAAGGAACCTAGAATGAGGTACCCATATCTGCCGTCAAAGTGAACCTTCCGCCCAAATAGTTAAGCGATTTATTGAAAAAGGAATACGGAGATAGAGATCAGGTTAATAATTGCTTTTTGATAAAGCAAAAACTATGTTGATGGGTAATACAGATTAAATCAGCGGAATAGCCTGCAAGTTAGGGTGTAACTATCTGTACTATTTCAGTGGGTTGTTTAAATCTAAAATGGGAATGACCTCTCAAAAATACAAAGAGGGTATTTTATAACGAACAATGAAAAGTGATTTGTGTTTTCTATTCAGTGATTGGTGTTTAAATTACATATAATTAACAGCCTACTTTTGTATATTCACGACAGACTAAAAGAGTATTATGACTACTATAGATAAATTAAAGCCAGTAATGGTAACCGGAGCTACAGGATATGTAGCGGGTTGGTTAGTAAAACAATTGTTAGAAGAAGGACTGACTGTGCATGCCGCTGTTCGTGATCCGGAAAATGAAAGTAAAATTAAGCATCTAAATGCCATTGCTAAAATAACTTTGGGAAATATTAAATACTTTAAAAGTGATTTAATGCAACCGGGTTCTTACGCTGAAGCAATGAAAGGATGTGAACTGATATATCATACGGCCTCTCCTTTTGTTACGGATGTGAAAGATCCACAAAGAGATTTAATTGATCCGGCAGTTCAAGGTACTAAAAATGTGTTGGAAACGGCTAATAATACCAGCTCTGTTAAAAGAGTGGTGGTCACCAGTAGTTGTGCCGCTATTTATAGCGATGCTATTGACGCGGTCAATGCGCCTAATGGGTGCCTAACAGAAAAGCAATGGAATACTACGTCCTCTTTAAGCTATCAACCCTATTTTTACTCCAAAACATTAGCCGAAAAGAAAGCGTGGGAGATGTATGAGTTGCAAACGCAATGGGACTTAATTACCATTAATCCTAGTTTTGTTATGGGGCCCCCATTAAACCCACATGCAGTCACCTCCGAAAGTTTTACGGTATTAAAACAAATGGGTGATGGAACCATGAAAATGGGAGCTCCTAAAATGGGTCTTGGTGTAGTGGATGTTAGGGATGTAGGAAATGCCCATTTTAAAGCAGGTTTTACGCCTGGTGCTCAAGGCCGATATATTACTTCAGGTACCAATACGAACTTCTATGAAATGGGATATGCTATGGTAGATAAATTTGGCGATAAATTTTCTATCCCAAATAAAGTACTACCCAAATGGTTACTCCTGTTGGTTGGACCTTTAACCAACAAGCAGTTTACTTGGAAGTTTATTCGAAGAAACATAAATATTGAATGGAAGGCTGATAACTCTAAAATTAAAAAGGATTTGGGAGTCACATTTAGACCGCTCAAAAAAACCATGGAAGATGCTTTTCAGGTTTTGGTAGATGAAAAAATTGTAACCCCTAAATAAATCAATAACGGGTAGGGAGAAATTTTATTTCACCCTTTTTTTTATAGAAAATAGCTAATACACACTATACATGAGTACACAATTCGGTGGAAAGCCTACAAAAGAAGATTTAGCACGTTATTCTACTTCCAAACATTGGGATGGAAAGAAGTTTAATAACTTGGAAGAAACAACCATGGACTTTAATATTCAAGACGTTCCTAAGATGATGTATTCACAGTTTTTTGAAAAGAAAAACCGAGAGCCTAAGTCGCCCTTGCCTATCCTGCCTTTTGATAAAGAGGCTTTTTTAGCCGATACCGAGGAGATGAAATTTATTTGGTTTGGACATTCGGTTGTGCTGATGCGTTTGAATGGTCAAACATTATTGATTGATCCCATGTTAGGCCAAAACGCAGCTCCTATATCTCCTTTTCCAGTAAAAAGGTTTAGTGAAAACACATTAGATATTATTAATGAACTTCCTGATATTGATGTATTACTGATGACACATGATCATTACGACCATTTAGATTTAAAGAGTATCCAGAAGTTGATACCTAAAGTAAAAACATATTATGTGGGGATAGGAGTGAAAAGACATTTAACCAAATGGGGAGTAGAGGCCCGTTTGGTTCATGAATTTGACTGGTGGCAGAATAAAATGCTAGAAAGCATACAAATTACGTACACGCCTACGCGTCATTTTGCGGGAAGAGGATTAACCGATCGTGCGAAATCGCTTTGGGGAGGTTGGGTTTTTAAAACAAAAAAAGAGAATATTTGGTTTAGCGGTGATGGTGGGTATGGTTCCCACTTTAAGGATATTGGGGCCAAATTAGGCCCGTTTGATTTTGCGTTTATGGAAAACGGTCAATACAATAAAAACTGGCATCTCATTCATATGTATCCGGAAGAAAGTATTTTGGCTATGCACGAAGCCAAAGCAGCCAAATGTATTCCTGTGCATTGGGCTGGATTTGCATTAGCTCAGCACTCTTGGACAGAGCCTATAGAGCGATTTTTATTAGCGGCTGAAACCAAGCAAGCCATCGTGAGTGTGCCGCGGTTAGGGGAATTGTGTAGATTAAGTGAAATCAAGTCTGATAAATGGTGGGAGTAGTGTTCAGAGGAATTAATTCTAGGTTTTAATTTTCGGAAAATAGACAAACGTTAGAATTTTGAAAAATTCTTAATCCAATATTTGTTTTAATATGAGAAATTTCGCTATTTTGAATCTTGAAGTTTAACGGGGTTTGACCCTATTGAAAAAAAAACAAGTTGGAAGGATTTAAAATATTCATTGCTGAAGACGATAAGTGGTACAGTGAAATACTTCGCTATCACCTGGAGTTAAACCCCGATTACGAAGTAAAAACCTTTGAATCAGGTAAGAAGTTGATGGCGTCTTTATATGAAAAACCCGATGTGATAACACTGGATTATTCATTACCAGATTATAATGGTAGTGAACTTTTACAGTTGTTGAAAAAAGACTCTCCCGATACGCAAGTAGTTATTATTTCAGGTCAAGAGGATATTTCTACCGCGGTAGAGTTGCTCAAGCATGGAGCTTACGATTACTTGGTAAAGGATGAGGATACGAAAGATAGGTTATGGAAAACCATAATTCACATTCGCGAAAACCTGAAATTAAAAAAAGAGATTAGTCATTTACGGCAAGAAGTAAAAAAGAAATACCATTTCGAAAAAAGCATTAAAGGGAATAGTCCAAAAATTAAAAAAATATTTGGGTTAATAGAGAAAGCCATTAAAACCAATATTACAGTTTCCATTAAAGGAGAAACTGGAACAGGTAAGGAAGTGGTGGCCAAAGCTATACATTATCACTCTGATCGAAGTAAATTGCCTTTTATCGCCATAAATGTGTCTGCAATTCCAAACGAATTAATAGAAAGTGAATTGTTCGGTCATGAAAAAGGGGCTTTTACAGGTGCTCAAAGTCGGAGAAAAGGAAAGTTTGAAGAAGCGGGGAAAGGAACCGTTTTTTTAGATGAAATTGCCGAAATGAATCCCAGTATGCAAAGTAAATTGCTTCGCGTTCTGCAAGAGAGAGAGGTAGTGAGACTTGGGGGCAATGAACATATTAAATTACACTGTCGTATTATTGTTGCCACACACAAGAATTTAGCCGATGAAGTTACTGTAGGTACTTTCCGTCAGGATTTATACTATCGTTTGTTAGGATTACCTATTGAAATACCCTCTCTACGAGAACGTAAAGAGGATGTTTTAGTCTTGGCTAAGCATTTTATTCAAGAATTTTGCACTGAATCTGGAATCAAAATTAAATCTTTATCGGAAAAAGCAAATACGAAGTTATTAGGATACAGTTATCCCGGAAATATTAGAGAGTTACGTGCCGTTTTAGAACTGGCAATAGTACTAGCTGATGAAGCGGTTATTGAGCCTGAAAATATCAATTTCCCTTCTTCCGACCCCTTAGCTAATTTGACTCTAGAAGAGAAGTCATTAAAGGAATATAATGAAGTTATTATTCGTCACTTTTTGAATATTTATAATAATAATGTGGTAGAAGCAGCGAAGGCTTTGGAGATTGGAAAGTCTACTATTTACCGAATGTTAAAAGAAAGCTAGTTTTAATTCAAATAATTTTAAAAGATGAAAGGAATAGTTTTTACCGTGTTTTTAGAGTTGGTAGAAGACCAATTTGGTATTGCAATGGTAGAACAAATCATTGCAGAATGTGACCTTAAATCGAATGGCGTAGATACTGGTGCAGATATATATAGTTATAAAGAAATGGTCTCCATGGTGAACAAGTTATCTGAATTAAAGAATATGCCAGTAAAAGAATTACTTAAAATATTTGGCAAGTGTTTTTTCACCACTTTGAGTAAAGATTACTCTCAGTTTATGAAGCAGCCAGTTATGTCTATGTTTTTTAAAACCATTGATTCATATATTCATCCGGAAGTGTTAAAACTGTATCCGGAGGCAGTGACGCCTTCTTTCAAGGCGAAAATGAAATCAGATAATAAAATGGTTTTAAAGTACGATTATACAAGAAGAATGGCTGATTTTGCGGTTGGCTTAATTCAAGGAGCAGCTATGTTTTACAAAGAAAAAATAATAGGGCAAAAGCAAGAGGAGTTTGATGCAGGTCAAACTTTAATACTTAACATTAAAAGAGAGTCTTAATTTGGAAGAAATAGAGATACTAAAACAAGCCATTAAGCGCGAAAAACTAGCCCGTAAAGAAGCAGAAGCTATTATGGAGGCCAAGAGTTTGGAATTGTATGAAAGCAATCAAAAACTAATGGCTTTAAATCAAAATTTAGAATTTGAAATTGAAAAGAGAACCGAAGAAATAGCACGAAAAGTAATTGAATTTAAAAGACTGGTAGAAAGTGCGACAGAGTTTATTTTTAGAATTAGTTTAGAGGGAAACTTCACGTATATTAATCCCGTGATGATAAAGGTTTCGGGTTTTACAGAAAAAGAGCTAATAGGACAACATTTCACGACATTTATACATCCAGATTATGTAGACTCTCTTGAGAAATTGTATTTAAACCAAATCGCGCAGTTATCTGAAAACTCCGTCACTGAATTTCCGATTATAACGAAAGACGCGCGAGAGATATGGGTAAATCAGTCGGCTACTTTAGTTATTCATGAAGGTGTTGCTTTAGAATTTATGGTTTTGGCGCATGATATTACAAAAGTCAAAATGGCAAAGGATGCCGTGGCGCAAAGTGAAGAGAAGTACCGTGGTATAATTGAAAATCTAGAGTTAGGAATTCTAGAAGTCGATAACAACGATAAAGTATTAAAGGCCTATTCTCAATTTTGCAAATTAACAGGGTATTCGGAGGAAGATCTCATCGGAAAATCTCCTACTGATTTGTTATTATCTGATGAGGGAAGGTCTATTTTAAATCAACAAATTAGTGAGCGTAAAAAAGGAAACTCGGGTGTATACGAAATTCCAATTATTAAAAAAGACGGAAGTAAAGCCTGGGTGATTATTAGTGGTGCGCCATTCTATAATTTAGACGGAAAGCAGATGGGTTCTGTCGGTATTCATTTAGATATTTCTCACCGTAAATCTATCGAATCTGAGCTTCAGTATACCAAACAAAAAACAGAGGAGTTGGCTAAAGTAAAGGAGCTATTTTTGGCAAATATTAGTCATGAAATTCGGACACCAATGAACGCTATTATTGGAATGGCCGAGTTGTTAGAGAATTCAAGGCTGGATATCAAACAAGATAAGTATGTTTCGGCTATTCGTTCATCTTCCAAAAACTTATTGGTGTTAGTGAACGATTTACTTGATTTTTCTAAAATAGAATCCGGTAAGCTAACCATAGAGATTATTCCTTTTAATTTACAAGAACTTATCATAAAAACAAAAGAGCTATTAGATCCAAAAGCAGATGAGAATGGCGTACGAATTTTGTATGATATAGACCCAATTTTACCGAAGAGTTTATTAGCCGATCCCACTCGGTTAGGACAAGTGCTAATCAATTTAGTAGGAAATGCGGTGAAGTTTACGACAGATGGAAATGTATATATATCTGCCAAACAAGTAAAAAATAACAGGAATATAAAGTCTATTCTTTTTGAAATTAAAGATGAAGGGATCGGTATTGCTGATTCCGAAATGTTAGGCTTGTTTGAGAACTTTACACAAGCAAACCAAACCACGGCTAGAATTTATGGTGGTACTGGTTTAGGTCTTTCTATAAGTCATAAAATAGTTGATTTAATGGGGGGTAAATTAGAAGTTTATAGTCAAAAGGGAAGAGGTTCTACCTTTTATTTCACCCTAGAATTAGAGGCTGCAATTGCTGCTATTGAATTAGATTCAGAGGCACATAGAATTCGAGAGAACTTTCATGAATCTGAAATTTTATTGGTGGAAGACAATCCTGTTAATGTATTAATTGCTAAAACTAATTTAGAGAATTGGAATTGCCGAGTAGATGTTGCTCTAAATGGAAAAGAAGCCATTGACAAATTATTGGTGAAAAATTATAATTTAGTATTAATGGACATGCGTATGCCTATCATGGGGGGGTTAGAGGCTACCCAAATTATTCGAAATAAACTTAAGCTAAATGTTCCTGTTGTTGCCGTTACTGGAAATGCGATTAAGGGAGATGAACAAAAGTATTTAAAACAAGGTATGGATGATTATTTATCTAAACCTTTTGAGCAAATTGACTTAAATAAAATTTTAATTAAGTGGTTAAATGTACAGTCAATACAAGAAGAAAACTTGATTGATATAAGTAGTTTAAACGCCATGGGAGATGATGATTTTGTGGATAGGATGATTCAGTTATTTATAGATGAAAGCACTAAAGAATTAAATATTCTTGAAGAAGCCATTCAAGCTAAAAACTTCAGTCTCATTAAATCAACGGCTCATAAAATGAAGCCTTCCATAAAGTATGTATGTATTGAACGACTGTATCAAGACATTCGGAGTATTGAAGGCTGGCAAGATGGAGATACTTTGTTTTTGAATAAAACCCAACGTTTTGTGTCTAACTTAGAGACGGTAATTAAACAATTGCATAAATAAATTCCCGAAATTGGAAATTAACTCCATTAAAGGAACTTACAAAAGAATTGTATTGATGTAATATTCTTGTATACAGCATGTTAATTTTCTGGCACAATTTGGGAAGCAAAACGAGTTTTAAATAAATACTGAATTATGATTTTTGTTAAGTCAAAGATGCTTAGGGTGTATTCCAATCTTTTAAATTTGAGCAAAACGTCACACAATCTGGCATCCCTATTAGTATATACTAAACGTATTTTGTGCACGATTTATCGTGTTCTGTTTATGTGTTAT
>JBLFZF010000055.1:0-21882 GCA_047610145.1 Salibacteraceae bacterium
AACTTCTTCCACACTTTCTAAAGCACTTACCCAAATTGCATTTAAATTCAGATTTAAAATGCCCGCTAATTTTTCTGGCTCTTCATCCGAGTACGTATAAGTAGCTGGATTAGACACCTGGTTCTTCAAATAATCTACTACCATTCGTTATGAGTTAAAGGGCCCTTTTCTTTCAGTGAATTCTTGCATATCTAAAAGTTTTAACTCCTTTCCTTCGCACTTTTCACTATACACATTGCTAAACTGTTTTACTGTTGCAATTGTATTTATTTGATCATTTTTAACCAACACAATATTCTCTACTTCCTCTATTTCGTTACAAACAAAACCTTTGGACAACACATTTTCGCATACTTATTGCTTACGAAGGACTCCTTAAATAAAGAATAAATATACCGAAATAGTGCAAAACAAACGGCCAGCATAAATACTGTAATTGACCCGTTGCTTTCGTGTGAAATTATTAATTGTTATTACATTAATATTCGCATCAATACCTTGGAATTCAGCATCTAAAATAACGTTAATACGCAGCCTATATTTTCTAATTATAGGGTGTAACCTGACCATAGAATTAACCACTCTAATATCGACCTCTTTCTCGGGATATCTTGATTTAGTAGCTAACCACAATATATTGACTATAATTTTTTCTTTACCGAAATTTCTTAATACAAACCGGAGAGCTCCAAGACCTTTAACAGTTTCATCTACCGGAACAATAAATTGTTTCAAAACCATATTACATATTTTAACCCCTCCTAAATACTCCTAAAAGAATATCAAATTGGCTCTCAAATGTAACGGCAATCAATTAGTAAGCGAATGACACAAGTCATGCCCACGACTGATAATAAAACACCTAAATCAATAATATCTAGTTCATTTTTTTGACAAACTGAATTGATTTTTCAATTTGAGTATACATTACTTTGTCTTCTTCTACAAATGAAACCTCCTGTCTAAAATTTGTATATACCTCTTCCAAAACAAGACTTGATTTAGCGGGTCTTCTAAATGTTAAAGCCTGCGTACCGGCAAATAATTCGATCCCTAAAACACGTTCTACATTCTGAACTACGTCATACATTTTCACCGCTGCGTTCGCCCCCATACTTACATGGTCTTCTTGACCATTAGATGAATCAATGGTATCTACCGATGATGGCATGCATAAAGATTTATTTCTACTCACAATGCTCGCTGCCGTATATTGAGGAATCATAAATCCGGAGTTTAATCCTGGGTTAGCCACCAAAAAAGCGGGCAAGTCACGTGTTCCAGAAATCAATTTATATACCCTTCGTTCAGAAATACTTCCCATTTCTGCCATCGCAATAGCTAACTGATCGTAGGCTAAAGCTAATGGTTGCCCATGAAAATTACCCGCTGAAATTATTTGATTCTCTTTCGGGAAAATAGTTGGGTTATCCGTCACTGAATTAATCTCATTGGTGACCACATTCTCAATAAATGCCAATACATCATTTGTAGCTCCATGAACCTGAGGCACACATCTAAAAGAGTACGGGTCTTGTACATGTGATTTAGCTCTTGAAATAAGCTCACTTCCCTTCGTTAATGCCCGAATAGCTCTTGCTACTTTCAACTGTCCGGGTTGCTTTCTTACTAAATGAGGCAAATCACTAAAAGGTTCAATTCGCGCATCAAACCCGTCCATAGAAATAGCCATGATCGTGTTCGCTTTATTCCATAATTTGTTTGACCAATTCACACAATACACTCCATAAGCGCTCATAAACTGAGTTCCGTTTAGTAAGGCTAGCCCTTCTTTAGATTGTAGGGTGATAATATCCCAATTATTTTCTTTTAGTACTTCTGGGGCAGCTACTTTTTCACCTTGGTAATGGAATTCACCCATACCCAGTAATGGCAATGACAAATGAGCTAATGGAGCTAAATCTCCCGAGGCCCCTAATGAACCTTGCGTATAGACCACTGGCAAAGCATCCGAATTATAAAAATCGATTAAACGGTTAACCGTTTGCAATTGCACCCCTGAATGACCGTAGGACAATCCTTGAATTTTCAAAAGCAACATTAATTTAATAACTTCCAAAGGAACTTCATCTCCTGTACCACAAGCATGTGACATCACTAGGTTAGATTGAAGTTGCGATAAATCTTCCTTAGAAATTGTGGTATCGCACAAAGAACCAAAACCGGTATTAATACCATATACAGGAACTTCGGCTTTTTCAATATAATTATCTAAAAAGGTTCTACAATCAACAATAGCTTTTGCAGATTCTTCCGATAGTTTTAATGGTTTACCACTTGCAACAATGGTAATTACATCTTCTATTGTTATTTGCTTATTTGATATATGGTGAAATTTCATGCTCCTACTTTTTATACGGTTAAGCCAACTGGCTAATTAACTCTTCCAGATCCACCACCGATTGTGCACCGGTTTCCATGTTTTTCAACTTGATTGTGCCAGATACTATTTCTTGGTCGCCTACCATAGCTACAAACGCTATGCTTTTTTCGTCAGCGTATTTCATCTGTTTTTTCAGCTTAGCTGAATCAGGAAATAGTTCAGCATTAATTCCATGAGAACGAATCTCTTTTAACAGCCCTAAAACGTGAGCAGCCTCCAAATCACCGAAATTAACGAAAAGCAATTGTGTAGAATCAGTTGTTTGCGAAGGAAACAACTCTTTTTCTAGCATTAAATCATAAATTCTATCTGCCCCAAACGAAATACCAACGCCCGACATATCTTTTAATCCAAAAACACCGGTAAGGTCATCATATCTACCCCCTCCACAAATACTGGAATTAAAGTCTGGATGTGTTACCTCAAAAATTGCTCCGGTATAATAATCTAACCCTCTGGCTAACGTAAAGTCAGGTATCGCATTTTCTACCCCTAAAGATTTCACTGAATTCAGCATAAACGCCAATTCATCAATCCCTTTTTGACCAATTTCAGAACCTTTTAAAATAGAACGGATAGGAGTCAAATCTGTATTTCCTTGTAATTCTAGAACAGCGGTTATTTTCTCGATCGCTTCTGTAGGAATATCCCTCTCCACTAATTCTTTAATAACTCCTTCAATTCCAATTTTATCTAACTTGTCAATAGCCACGGTAATGGCACCAAAATTTTCGGTTTGATTAGCTACTTCTGCAAGACCGGCCAAAATTTTACGATTGTTGATTCGAATAGTCACATCGGGCAAACCTAACTTTGAGAAACCCGTATTCACCAATTGAATTAACTCTACTTCATTTAATAAAGAGGTGCTTCCAATGACATCCACATCACATTGATAAAATTCACGATATCTTCCTTTCTGGGGTCTATCGGCTCGCCAAACTGGTTGGATTTGGTACCGCTTAAATGGAAAAACTAAATCATTTCTATTTTGAACAACAAAACGAGCAAACGGCACCGTTAAGTCATAACGTAAAGCATCTTCACTTAAAACAGATAAAGGAGTACCGGAATTGCTCGATATTTTATCTATACTTCTTTGAAGTTTTTCTCCTCTGGCTAAAATTTTAAAGATTAAACGGTCACCCTCTTCCCCGTACTTACCGGTGAGAGTTTCTAACTTCTCCATTGCAGGGGTTTCGATAGGTTCAAAACCATAGGTTCTAAAAACCGACTTTAACGTATCAAAAATAAAGTTTCTCCCCAACATTTGTTTTGGTCCGAAATCACGGGTTCCCTTAGGAATAGCTGCTTTTGCCATGTGTAAAAATTTGGCTGCAAATATCATTATTTTATCGGTTAAAAGAGGGTCCCGTAACCGCAAAAAAAATCCCCGAATTAATCGAGGATGATTTTTTAGTTTAAATTGGTTTCTTGTTTTCCCAAAGTACCGAATTGGTTAACAGATAAGGCTTTTGAATAAGCCATAATGTTTTTTATGGTTTCTCTTTGCGCAGGTAGGCCCTCCGCAGAAAAAGCTTCAGCTAATTCCGACTTTAAAGATTTTTGACCATAAGATTCTTCGTGTAAAGTTATATCCATATTTTGTATTAATGTAAAACATATCCTCTTAACGAACCAATTAAAACTTTATTGTCTGAAAAATAAAGATAACGATTTAATGAATAAATAGCCATCTTTTAATAAACGTATTTTCTGTATTCTAAGCTTGTAAACTAATATCATTTTCTTCAACCATTTTACGAAGATTCATAAGCGCATATCGCATTCTACCCAGTGCTGTGTTTATACTCACATTGGTTTCTTCCGCAATATCTTTAAAGCTCATTTCGTAATACATCCTCATTTTAAGCACTTCTAATTGATCGGCAGGTAAATGGGTAATTAATTCTTTCACCGTCAACAAAGAATTAGCTTTTGCTAATTTGTCTTCGGTATTAACTTCTTCATCTGGAATAATATCGAAAATGTCAAAATCTTTTGTCCCAGCGGTAGTTCTAAGTTTTTTAGCATTCCTAAAATAATCAATGGTTAAATTATGGGAGATTCGCATTACCCATGGAAGAAACTTACCTTCCTCATTGTATTTACCCTTGCGAAGCGTGTTAATCACCTTAATGAAAACATCTTGAAAAAGATCCTCCGCTAATTGACGATCTTTAACTTTGGACACAATATATCCTAATATTTTTTCTTGGTGACGCTCAATAAGCATTTGAAGCGAAGGTTCGTGACCTCGCAAGTACTTGCTAACTAATTCTTGATCAGTGATTTTTTCACATACCATAATATCTACGTTTAGTTGAATTCTAAAATGTTGAAGTGTAGATATTATCCTATAGGCAATTTTTTATTAAAAAAATGAAAATATGTGTTTTTGAGATTGCTAAAATGTGAATAAAAAACTAATAGACCAAATTTTTTTAGAGAAATAGAGAATAAAGGGATGGGACCACCCTAACTAAAAAATACTTATCCACTTGATTTAATGACATTTATACTCAAATCTAACAAGTAAATAAAAAATAAAATTTTGTAAAAACTCTTAGCAACTATTTATGCTAGGTTTATGGTATGGGCAGTATTTTTGGGGGCAATTATTAAATCATGGGTAAAAAGGAAGCGGTAAAAAGTTTAAGAAATAGTCATATTTCAATTAAGGGAGCACGAATGCATAACCTTAAAAATGTGGATGTGAAAATTCCACGAAATAAATTTGTTGTCGTTACCGGTTTATCTGGGTCCGGAAAGTCTTCGCTCGCATTTGACACGCTTTATGCCGAGGGCCAGCGTAGATATGTAGAAAGTCTGTCCTCCTATGCACGCCAGTTTCTTGGGAAAATTGACAAACCCGAAGTAGACTCTATCGAGGGTATTTCTCCGGCTATTGCTATTCAGCAAAAAGTAAACACACGAAACCCAAGGTCAACCGTAGGCACAACAACGGAGATATATGACTATTTAAAATTACTTTTTGCACGTATTGGAAAAACCATTTCTCCAATATCAGGGGAGGAAGTAAAGAGACATAATGTCAGTGATGTGGTAGACCATATTCTAAACCTACCTTCAAACTCACGGTTAATGATTACGGCTCCTCTAGTTTTAAAAAACCGAAAAATTGAGGATCAGTTAACCGTTTTGAAACAACAAGGATTTGATCGGGTAGTAGATAATTTCAAAATATTTGATATTACCGATTGGTTAGATAATCCAAATAACGGAGACCATGTATCTATTCTTATTGACCGAATTGTCGTTAATATTGCGGATGAAGATTTACCCAATAGAATTGCCGATTCCGTACAAACCGCATTTTATGAAGGTCATGGTAGTTGCAACATCCTCCTAAAGGAAGGTAACGATTGGAATATTCAAAATTTTAATAATGCATTTGAATTGGATGGAATGACCTTTGAGATTCCATCCGTACATTTTTTTTCATTCAATAATCCAGTAGGTGCTTGCAAAACATGCGAAGGCTTTGGAAGCGTTATAGGAATTGACGCCAACTTAGTTATTCCAAACAAAAGCTTGTCGGTTTACGATGAAGGTATTGTATGTTGGAGAGGAGAAAAAATGAGTCAATGGAAAAACCAAATGGTTATGGCGGCTCCAAAATTCGATTTTCCTATTCACCGACCTATTAACGAGCTAACAAAAAAGGAACATGACTTATTATGGACTGGAAACAAGTACTTTCCAGGAATAGATAGCTTCTTTAAGGAAATAGAGTCGCAAAGCTATAAAATTCAATACCGAGTAATGTTGTCTCGATATAGAGGAAAAACTTTATGTCCTGACTGTAACGGAACACGATTAAGAAAAGATGCGTCCTATGTAACTGTTGGTCATCGAAATATTCAAGACATTATGTTAACTCCGGTTAAACACCTACATCCTTGGACGTTAAAATTAGCCGAGTCCTTGTCTGCGAATGATACAACCATTTCTAAACGTATCCTTATTGAAATAAACAACCGATTACAATATTTGGGGGATGTTGGTTTAGATTATTTAGACTTGAATCGTTTATCTAATACTTTATCTGGTGGCGAATCACAACGAATTAACTTATCCACTATGTTGGGAAGTAGCTTGGTAGGTTCAATGTATATTTTAGATGAGCCAAGTATTGGATTACATCCGAGAGATACACAACGATTAATAAAAGTATTAAAGTCTTTACGAGATGTGGGGAATACGGTCATTGTAGTCGAACACGATGAGGAAATAATGAATGAAGCTGATCAAATTATTGATTTAGGTCCAGAAGCAGGAACCCACGGAGGCGAATTGGTCTACCAAGGAACTTTGGCGAATATGAATGGTGAAACCAAAAGTTTGACCGCCCAATATTTAATGGGCCATATGAAAATTGAGACACCTAATAAAAGAAGGGGTTGGAAATACAGCATTGATGTAACAGGCGTACATCAAAATAATCTGAAAAATGTAGACGTTTCCATTCCTTTAGAAATAATGACGGTAATCACTGGCGTTTCAGGCTCTGGAAAATCTTCTCTGATACGAGATGTCTTTTATCCAAACCTTCTAAAATTGTTAACAGGTCATCAATATGTGGCAGGAAACTTTAATTCTTACGGAGGAGATGTATCCCAAATTGAAGCTGTAGAGTTTGTTGATCAGAATCCAATTGGAAAATCATCTAGATCAAATCCAGTCACCTATGTAAAAGCATTCGATGATATTCGAACACTATTTTCAAATCAAAAACTAGCTCGTGTCAGAGGTTTTAAACCTTCCTATTTTTCTTTTAATGTAGAAGGTGGCCGTTGTGAAAACTGTAAAGGTGATGGAAATATTGTGGTGGAAATGCAGTTCATGGCCGATGTGCATTTGGTATGCGATGAGTGTCATGGAAATCGATATACCGGAGAAGTACTGGAAGTGAAGTACCGAGATAAAAACATTTCTGATATTCTAAATTTAACTATTGATGATGCATTGGAATTTTTCAAAGCAGACGGTACCACTCCCGCTAAAAAAGTAGTTTCTAAAATTCAACCTTTACAAGATGTAGGTTTAGGATATGTACAACTTGGACAAGCATCCAATACATTAAGTGGCGGAGAAGCTCAACGAATAAAATTAGCTTCATTTTTAACAAAGGGTAAAAACGCAAAGAAAACAATGTTCATATTTGATGAGCCCACTACCGGACTTCACTTTCATGACATTCATAAATTGTTAAAAGCATTTAATGCTTTAATTGACAATGGTCATTCCTTGGTGGTGGTGGAACATAATTCAGATATTATCAAATCTTCCGATTGGGTCATTGACATTGGTCCTGAAGGAGGTGAAGAAGGCGGTGAAATTGTATTTACCGGCACACCTGAAGACCTGATTAAATGTACATCTAGTTACACCGGACAATACTTGAAAGAAAAACTAGATTAATTTCTTAGTAAATAGAAATGGCTATACCACAATAAATCACTTATTTTGCCGTATTCAAAATTCAATGAAATACCACGCACTCATAGGTTTCTTTTTTCTTTTCGCACTTGGACTTTCCTCGTGTAACAAAGATCAATGTTTGGAGGGAGACCAATACCCAAAAGGTTCCGTTAGAAACCTGCCTCCTTTTTCGGCTATCAATGTAAATCTATCAGCAATAGTTGAAATAATTCAAGATACCGGAGCTAATGTTCCTTACGTTGAAATAATTGCAGAAGAAAATCTAGAAACACATTTGAGCACAACGGTAACGAATGATATTCTCAATATTTCTTTAGGCTTTTGTTTTAGTAAACACGCTGAAATCACTTTAAAGGTTCACTACGACACCTTACATACTATGACCATAAGTGGTCCTGGAGATCTTATTTCAAAAACAATAATGACGCAAGATGACTTAACTCTTAACATCAAATCTAGCGGAATGATGGATTTAACAACAGATGTGAAGAACCTAATATCTAATATTGAAGGTACGGGTTCTATTGTACTAAACGGACAGGTTGAATATCATTTAATTAATCATAACAATTCCGGCTCCATCAATTCCTATCAAGCCATGACAGATAGTGTTGTCGCAAATATGAATGGTACTGGAAATAATTACGTACGGGTCAAGCGTGATTTAACCGCTAATATTTTTAATTCTGGCAATTTGTATTTTAAAGGATTTCCCACATTACAATCGAACATTACCGGTTCTGGAGAACTAATAGACGCTAATTAAACGCATAAAAAAAGCCGTTAAAGAAATTTAACGGCTTTTTTTCATACAAAAAATTACTTCTCTTCTGCCATTAATTTATCGTAATCAACAAAACTTTGCTCAATAATTTTCATCGCTTCTTCTTTTCCTAAAAAATCCTCGATAACTACTTCTTTCTCTTCCAGTTTTTTATAATCTTCAAAGAATGCCCGTAATTCGCGAACAAAATGTCTCGGTAAATCCGATATATCGTTAATATGATTAACACTCATATCATTAGAAGCAACCGCAATAATTTTATCATCCGCTTCCCCGTGATCTAACATTCTCATTACACCAATAACTTTAGCATCAACTAAACACATGGGTACAATATCAATTTGAGATAAAACCAAAATATCTAATGGATCTCCATCATCACAATAGGTTTTAGGAATAAACCCATAATTAGACGGGTAGTAGACGGCTGAATACAACACACGATCTAGAATTAACATTCCAGAGTCTTTATCCAATTCGTACTTTGCTCTTGAGTTTTGAGGGATTTCAATAACTCCAGTTACAATTTCCGGAGCATTTTTTCCTGCACTAATGTCGTGCCATGGGTTCATCATAATCTTACTTTTTTACAATTAGCAAATTTAGAGAATAAATCGCCATTCAGAATACCTTTTTAAGTTAACATTATCTGAAATTTGTTTTTACACTTGATGCTGGTATCTTCATTCGCTACAATTAGCCTTCCCATTCGTGCGCTTTCACCCATTATGTTTTGTTCATTAAAATTGGCTCATCTAATTGAAAATCAATTAAAAAATGAATTAACACCGTAGCTAGACCATTATTGTTTATCAATTAAACCCTACGGTTATTTGTCTGTATTATTTTTGTTTCTTTGCAGCTTATAAGAATAACAAAGTTTAATGGCTACATTTAAAGAATTAGGCCTTCGCAACGAGATTGTAGAGGCCATTACGGAGCTAGGATATGAAACTCCTACCCCAATTCAAGCAGAATCAATTCCTCAAGTTCTTACATCCAAAAAGGATTTAATTGCACTGGCGCAAACAGGAACCGGGAAAACAGCTGCATTCGGATTACCAATTATTAATCAAATTGACGTTTCTTCAACGAATACACAATCTATTATTTTGTGTCCTACGCGTGAACTGTGTCTTCAAATCTCTCGAGATTTAGAAAGCTACACAACGAAAATGAGAGGGATACGTACTACTGCCGTTTATGGAGGTACAAGTATCGATACTCAAATTAGAGCGTTAGCTAAAGGAGCTCACATTGTTGTGGGAACTCCAGGTCGTGTGATTGACTTAATCATGCGTAAAAAATTAAAACTGCAAAATGTAGAATGGTTAGTTCTAGATGAAGCAGATGAAATGCTTTCAATGGGCTTCAAGGATGACTTGGATACTATTTTAGCAGAAACACCTTCCGACAAACAGACTTTACTATTCTCAGCAACAATGCCTGCTGGAATTAGTAAAATCATGAAAAATTATATGGATGACCCATATAAAATTGAAGTCGCAAAAAGAAACACAGGTAATACTGATGTAGAGCATGAATACTACATGGTATCAGCCAGAGATAGATATCTTGCTTTAAAGAGATTAGCAGATATTAATCCAAATATCTACGGAATCATTTTCTGTCGTACACGTAGAGAAACTACAGAAGTAGCGGAAAAATTAATGCAAGACGGATACAATGCCGATTCATTACACGGTGACTTATCGCAAGCACAGCGTGATTACGTTATGGGTCGTTTCCGTAAGGGAATGTTACAAATTTTAGTAGCTACTGATGTAGCTGCACGTGGACTTGATGTAAATAGTTTAACGCACGTCATTAACTACAATTTACCAGATGATGCCGAGGTGTATGTACACCGAAGTGGACGTACAGGAAGAGCCGGAAATAAAGGGAAGTCTATTACCATTATTCATACACGTGAAATGCGTAGAATAAAGGAACTAGAAAGAATGATTGGTCGCTCTTTCACCCAACAACAGGTACCTACTGGTGATGCGATTTGTGAAGTTCAATTATTGAAGTTAATTGATAACATTCAAAAAATTGAGGTCAACCAAGATCAAATCACTCCTTTCATGCCAGCTGTAATGGAGAAATTAGGGCACATGGAAAAAGAGGATTTAATTAAACATTTTGTTTCGGCAGAGTTTAATAGATTCTTAGAGTATTATTCTAATGCTCGAGATTTGAACGATATCAAATCGGGTGGCAGAGACAGAGATGATCGTCCAAGTCGCGGTCGCGATAGAGATCGTGGCGACAGAGATGGCGGTGGCAGAAGCGACAGAGGTGGTCGTGACCGAAGAGATCGTAAAGAACGTGGAGACCGTGTAGGCGGACCTAGAAAAACCAGAGGAAGCGGTGAGTTTTCAAGATTCTTTATTAATGCTGGTAGATCAAATCGTTTGAATCCGCAAAGGCTAATGGGAATGATCAATGATCATCCTGCTTTGGACGGAGTTGAAATAGGTCAAATTGATATTCAAAACAATTTCGCATTCTTTGAAGTAGACAAATCGGTAGCTGATGAAGTTTTACCGGCTTTCAAAAACAAAGATTTAGATGGTTTAAAATTAAACGTTGAACCTAGCGAGAGCAAACCATCTTCAAGCGAAAGCGGAAGAGATGATAGACGTTCTGCTCCTAGAAGTGCTGGTAATGATAGATCATCAGGTGGATATGGAGGCGACAGACGTTCTTCCGGACGTTCTGATAGATCAGATCGTCCAGCTCGTTCTGATAGATCAGACAGAAGCGATAGACCAGATAGAAGCGATTCTGACCGTTCTAGAGCAAAAGGTAAGAGCGATTACCGTAAAACATCAAGCGATTTCAAGAAACCTGAAGTAAGTGATGATGAAAAAGCGGAACGAAGAAAAAACCGGAAATGGTAAGTAGTTAGAAGGCCGAAGTCGAAAGGCCGAAGTGTTCAATTAAAGTATTAGGGTAGGAAAGATTCATCTTTTCTGCCCTTTTTTATTGCGTTTCATTTTGATTGATGCTCCCCTACCCCTAAATTTGAGAAAATTAATGACCCCTGTTTATGGCAATAGTGAATTCGTATGCAGCATTAGTTAAGTGTCAAAATGACTTCTTTAACACCAATGCAACAAAAGACTTACAGTTTAGAAAACAAATTTTGAACCGTTTGTTAACTGTTGTTCGCACAAACGAACAACTCATATTTGACGCCATCTATTCCGATTTACGAAAATCAAAACTAGAAGCTATAGCCACTGAAACTGGATTAATCGTTACAGAAATTAAAGTCGCAATAAGTCAGCTAGATCAATGGGCAAAAAAAAAAAATGTACCCACAGTTTTAGCCAACATTCCTGCCTCTAGCTATATATTATCCGAACCGTTAGGAACCGTTTTAATAATTGGCGCTTGGAACTACCCATTTATGGAGACTTTACAGCCTCTGGTTTCTGCACTAGCCGCAGGTAATACGGCTATTCTTAAGCCCAGTGAATTAGCGATTCATAGTTCAGCCGTTATTAAAAAATTAATAAACGAAAATTTTGAAGAACATATCATCCATGTGATCGAGGGAGGAGTATCAGAGACTACGGAAATACTGCAATTACCGTTTGATAAAATCTTCTTTACAGGAAGTAGCGCGGTAGGTAAAATAATTTATAAGTCAGCCGCAGAGCATCTAACTCCAGTAACATTGGAGCTCGGAGGGAAGAGTCCAGCAATCATTTGTTCTGATGCCTCCCTAAGAATAGCCGCTAAACGTATTGTTTGGGGCAAGTTTTTAAATTCTGGACAAACCTGCGTAGCTCCAGATTACCTCTTGATAGAAAAAAAATTTAAAAGTAAATTCATAACGGAGCTCAAGAGTCAAATTCAACAAATTCATGGCGATGACCCTATTCAATCAGAAGGACTCACCCGTATTATAAACGACCATCACTTTGACCGTTTACACTCCCTCATAAAAAAAGATCAAGTCATTTGGGGAGGTAATTCCAACAAGGAAAAGCTATTTATTGAACCTACCTTATTAGATAATGTAAGATTTGAAGATGCCATAATGCAGGAAGAGATTTTTGGTCCGCTACTTCCCCTTTTTGAATTCGATACTATTGAAGAGGCGATACAAATTGTTAAACGCCAACCCAAACCGCTGTCGCTGTATTTGTTTACGGCTTCACGTACAATTAAAACTAAAGTTTTATCAGAGCTCTCTTTTGGTGGCGGTGGCATCAATGAAACGGTAGTTCAATTAGGAAATCATCACCTTCCATTTGGCGGAGTAGGAAACTCTGGAATGGGAAATTACCATGGAAAGTTTGGGTTTGATAATTTCTCCCATAAAAAAGCTATTCACGAAAAGCTCAGTTGGTTTGAGCCCCGTATAAAATATCCTCCATTTACTGATTTTAAAACAAAAATAATTCGATGGTTACTCGCTTAAATCACAATTTTGATGAGCCAAATGACCGCTTTTCAACCCCGGCTGCAAAGTTTAAAAGCGAATACCTTTTTGAGTTATTTGGAACAGACGATTTATATCCTTTTTGGATTGCTGATCAAGACTTTAAATCACCTCCAGCTATAGTTAATGCGCTACAAAAAAAAGCAACAGAAGGTATTTTTGGTTATGAATGTAAAGCCGATGATTTTAAATCTATCCAAGTAGCTTGGTTTAAAAAACGTTATAAATGTGACCTAAAACCGGATTGGATTTTAGCCACCCCTACCATCATGTCTAGCCTAGCCATGGCTATTGATTTATTTACTACCACTACTGCTTCCATTATAATTCAACCTCCCGTATACAAGGAATTTAAAAACACGATTCAAAAAACAAATCGAACATCACTAAATAACCCACTAAAACTAGTAGATCTTAGGTACACTATGGACTTCGATCAACTTAAAAAAATCACGAAACAACCAAATGTCGAAGCTATCATAATTAGCAACCCACATAATCCTGGTGGGCGAGTTTGGGAGAAGGAGGAACTACAAGAATTGGTTACTATTTGTTATGAGAACAAAATATTAATCATTTCAGACGAAATACATGCAGATATCGTGTTCCAAGGTAAAACGTTTATCTCTTTACTTGCTTTCCCTGAAATACATAACCAACTAGTGGTCCTGTATTCCCCTTCCAAGCTATTCAACATCGCAGCTATTACAGACGCTATGTGTATTATTCCTAATTTAGAAATGAATAATATATTCAAACAACTTTTAGAAAAATATAATCTAGGACGTCCGAATGCGTTTTCACAAGTAGCCTCCACTGTTGGATTCACGGAATGTGAAGATTGGATAAATGATTTTAACACATACATTGAATCCAATGTCAACTATGTTTCGATATTTTTAGAGAAACACATTCCCCAATTACAATTGATACAACAAGACGGAACTTATTTAATTTGGATAGACGTTAGTTATTTAGCCCTACAGGGCGCAGATCTTGTCCACTATTTAGCCAAAGAAGCAAAAATAGGAGTGAATAATGGTTCTGTCTTTGGTATTGAAGGAGCTGGATTTATACGAATGAGTATTGCATGTCCAATAGCTATAGTTGAAACGGCAATGAACAACTTAAAAATAGCTGTTTTCAAACTTCAAAAAGAATCATAAATCGTTATCGCTTCCGGAAAGAATAAATTTAAACTAAACACGAACAATCATTTTCCCCTCTTATTTTTCTGATAGTCAAAAGGTATCAGCTCCGCATTAATGGCCTACTTTAAATAGCTATACTTAAAGGGATCCAATACTCAAAAAATAATTTTTAAGCTGTAATTATATAATTGCATTTGTTACGTAAAAATTCTCTTTCACCCATTTTAAAAGCGGAAAAAGCCATCTTCGGATGGCTTTTTTTGTTAATGACAATTCGTTTTCGCCCATGCCTGTTAATGATATGTTATAAGATTTTTCTACGTCATTTAAATAAATACATTTGTGTCAAGTTAAACCAACCCAATTAAAAAACATATGAAAAAAGTAACATTAGCACTTGGATTAATTTTAGTATTCGCGCTTGGATCGTTCGCGCAATCTACATCGCCTGCAGCAGGTGGTCCAGAAATCTCCTTTCAAAAAGACGTTCACGACTTTGGAAAAGTTAAACAACATGGTAACGCAACCACTGAATTTAAATTTACAAATACAGGAAGTGCTCCATTAATTATTTCAAATGCTAAAGGTTCATGCGGATGTACTGTTCCAACTTGGCCAAGAGAACCAATTGCTCCAGGAAAATCTGCAACAATTAAAGTTAAATATGACTCTAAAAGAGTTGGTCCAATTAACAAATCCGTTTCTATTACTTCTAACGCAGTTGGAACACCAACTAAAGTGATTAGAATTACTGGAGAGATTTCAGCAGCTCCAAAAGCCGCTACCACTCCAGTAAATAAAACGGGTTCTGCACCAACGACCTTGTAGAACAAAAACACATCATATAGAGCCGTTTAACATTTGTTAAACGGCTTTTTTTTTGTCAAAAAAAAATAGCATTCCTTCCTAAAAAAATAGATATCCATATTTGCTTTGTAATTATATTTGTGACACAAATATTTATATATGCCAACAATCTCAATGAACGGGCTTGCGATGCCAGAATCGCCAATTAGAAAACTAGTACCATTTGCTGAGGCAGCAAAGACCAATGGTGTCGAAGTTATTCATTTGAATATTGGGCAACCCGACATTGCAACACCTCAAGTGGCATTAGACGCTATTCGAGAGAGCAACATGGACGTATTGGAATACAGTCATTCTGCTGGTTTTGAATCTTATAGAAAAGGCTTAACTCAATATTACAAATCAGTAAATATTGATGTAAATCATAATGAAATCATTATCACCACAGGTGGTTCAGAAGCTTTACTTTTTGGATTCTTGAGTTGTTTTAACCCAGGTGATGAAGTCATTATACCTGAACCATTCTACGCCAATTACAACGGTTTTGCTATCGCTAGTGGGGTGAAAGTGGTGCCGGTTACTGCATCTATTGAAAATGGCTTTGCTTTACCTCCAGTACACGAAATTGAAAGTTTAATTACTAAAAAAACGAAAGGTATGTTACTGTGTAATCCAGGTAACCCTACCGGCTATTTGTATTCAAAAGAAGAGCTAGAAGTTATACGCGATATTGTAGCTAAACATGATCTTTTTCTTTTCTCTGACGAAGTATATAGAGAATTTGTTTACGACAATAAGGAGCACTTCTCTGTCATGAATTTAGAAGGTATTGAACAGCACACTATTTTAGTAGATTCGGTATCCAAAAGATATAGTATGTGTGGGGCCCGCATTGGAGCAATCATTTCTAAAAACAAAGATGTCATGGCCACCGTTATGAAATTTGCACAGGCTAGACTTAGCCCGCCTACTTTCGCTCAAATTGCATCAGAAGCAGCATTACAAACACCAGCATCTTATTTTGATGAAGTAAAAGAGGAATACGTAGGCAGAAGAGATATATTGGTAAACGCTCTAAATAAAATTGAAGGCGTTATTTGTCCTAAACCATCTGGTGCCTTTTATTGTGTTGCCCAAATCCCCGTAGAAGATGCGGACCATTTTTGTCAGTGGATTCTTTCTGAATTCTCTTTTCATGGTAAAACAGTAATGATGGCGCCAGCTTCAGGATTTTACTCTACTCCGGGCCTTGGCAAGAACGAAGTCCGTTTAGCATACGTATTAAAAAAAGATTTACTGATTGAAGCCGCAACAATTTTAGAAGAGGCATTAAAAGCCTACGCAAAAAGATAGTTTATACCCCAATAAAAAAGGGGCTAATATCAATTAGCCCCTTTTTTTATGCGTACTATTTCACTCAGACTACGGAGCTACACCTGCCATTAAATAACCACAAATTAAGGCCCCATAGGTTCCAAATGCATAACCTAAAACAGCTAATAAAACCCCCACAGGTGCTAAAGAAGGATGAAACGCTGCCGCCACCACCGGAGCGGATGCGGCACCACCAATATTTGCCTTACTACCTACTGCTAGAAAGAAAAATGGCGCTTTTATTAATTTAGCAACAATGATCAATAAAATCACATGAACGGCCATCCATGTTAATCCAACTAAAAAGATGGCTGGGTTTTCCATGATCGCTAGAATATCCATTTTCATACCAATAGTAGCTACCAAAATATAAATGAATACTCCTCCAATTTTTGAAGCTCCAGCTCCTTCGTAGTTGCGGGCTTTGGTTAAACTTAATACAATTCCAAAAGTAGTTGCTAAAACAATTAACCAAAAGAAACCAGATCCTAAACTAAAAGTTTCGGCTAAGTAGGGTGCGTTAACTTTAATCCATGGGGCAATAATGTCTGCTAAGAAATGAGATAACCCAGTAAAACCTAATCCTAATCCTAGAATGATAATGATGTCGTTAAACGAAGGAATACGGGCTATTTTTTGACTAAAGTCATGCATGTGATTTTTTAAGGCTTCTACCGAACTAGAATCTGCTTTCAACCAATTATCAATCTGAGTCGTTTTACCTACTCCTAACAATAAAAAGAACATCCATATTTCGGCAACTACAATATCTACCGTTATCATCATCGAGTACATACTACCCGAAATTAAGTTTTTATCTCCATCTCCAAAAATCTCAAACATGGCTGCTTGATTAGCTCCTCCGCCAATCCAACTACCTGCAACAGTAGTCATACCTCTCCAAACTTCATTAGGTTCTACGCCACCTACAACTTCGGGCGAAATAGCTGAAAACAATAAAATAGCTAAAGGTCCACCAATAACCACCCCTACCGTTCCGGTAAAGAACATAATTAAAGCTTTTGGACCTAACTTAAATACCTCTTTCAAATTGATACTTAAAGTGAGTAAAATCAAACTAGCCGGTAATAAATAACGAGAAGCTACAAAATACAATTGCGACTTCCCTATAAACGGAGTCAGCAATTTGGAGTCTATTTCGTTAGTTAATGCAAAGTGCTTTAATTCTTTAAAGCTATGCAAACCAGCGACATCAAAACCATTTTCGGTTAAAAACGCCAATGCCCCGGCCACATCAATCCATTTGGGCGAAATAATACCAAAAGTACTAAACAAGGAGGGCAAGAAGTAACACAACAATAAGGCAGGAATCACCTTAAACATTTTGCTAAATTGCGGCATCTCTGTTGCCTTAAAAATCGCCAACAACAACAATATCAAAATACCAAAAACTACGGCATCATTGGTAATAAAGGGTATATCTGAAACTATATCTTCCATATTTTATTTTTAAAGTAATTGTTTTTTTATTGTTTTTTGTAGATTTTTACCCAATCTTCTACAGATAATTTGGTGGTTAATTCTCTAATTACATCGTACGGTATATGCGTCACTTTTTTAAGTCGAATACCACTTTTACCCAAATCTAATTTCATTTTGACATGTGATGAATACGTTGAGATAAACTCGTTTAGCAACTCTGGAGAAGCATATACTAAGGAATGACATGATGTGGTAATATTTTTCTGCGAGGCTATATGAATAAAAGGGAGCGACAAAGTT
This sequence comes from Salibacteraceae bacterium, assembly GCA_047610145.1. GTDB lineage: Bacteria > Bacteroidota > Bacteroidia > Flavobacteriales_G > Salibacteraceae > CAJXZP01. Next base: position 18,189 of record JBLFZF010000055.1, read on the forward strand.
GAATTCATATGATCACTTGGAGAATATATTTTAAGAGGAACCATATAACCAATCATATTATAAATCATGTATTCGTCAAACCTATTCGGTAAATTAGATAAATTAGGTAATTTTAAATAGCAATGGTTACCTATAGCCATAACTCTATCTTCTGTTAATTGAAACCTATAATCCCTTGACGATTTCGCATCAATTATCCTATTTAACCTATTTGAATTGAACTAAACAAGGATAAGCTATGACACCTTTAAAAACAAAATTTACAGAGTGCTATTACTGAATAGATTACAATATTAAAGATGGAAACAAACGGTATACTTCCTTCATTTCAGCCTCTCTATATTTTAATACCTCTTTATAAGAAGAAACATGTTTCATTTCATATTTTTCTATACAAATGTTGGCCAACTGTATAGCTTCCGAAAAGTTACCCAAAACCTCATTGCCCAAAATCAAGTTATAGGTCGCCTTACTCGCTATTGATTTGTTGTTAGACGTGGCTAACAAATACCAAATATCATTTGCCCCTTCCCAATTTCCATATCCAGCTAATTCAAAAGCCTGAACAAACTGTTCGTTTCCCTTAGAGTAAATACGTCTACTTTGGGTTTCTCTTCTAGGTCCTATTTGCAAAGAATAGTCTATCGCAATTTTACGTGTAGCCTCTATTAAAATATTGCCTCCACCGCGCATTCTCGAACTAACTTCGTAAGGCGAGCTTCCCGAAGCTGACATAGAAACCTGTGTTTCCACTTCAGCTTGGGCATCCATTTCGCCCACATTACTTGAACACAAATACGCCCTAAACAACATTCGCATATCTACGTTTTGCTCTCCATCAAAATAGGGAACTTGAACAGTGCCATAATTTCTATCCACTGGAGAAGAGTACCTGACCTCACTATCCGTGTCAATATTAGCCATATAGGCCTCAATAGCAATAATAGCATCCGTTTCTAAGACTTCGCACGCTCTACTTATTAAGACCACCGGTATAGCATTACTAGTAAACCCACCATTTTTGGGCAAGAACCGAAGCGTGGTATCAAATACATTGAAGTATTGACCATTGTTCAGAATTGACTCCATTTGAGTAAAGGTATTCTTCACCAAATAATCAGTAGAGCCATTGAACTGAGCCACTACTCTGCCATTCATATACTGATTGGTTTTCGCATTAACTACCCCAACTCCGTTAATTAAGGCAATAGTTTCTACCCTCTGAGACAATGGGTTTTCGGGAGGGCGTACCACATTGATGGCAATTTTAGTAGATGAACAACCTACAATACCATAGATAAACCCTAAAAAAAGAAGACTTCTGTAAACCCCTACTGTCGATTTAATTTCCATGCAGTAGGTTGATCCTCTTTAGCCCCAACTAATAAACGACCTTTTGCCGTAGCGGTTAAATGTGCCCCAATTAAAGCGGCTAATTCTTCTTCTTCTGGTTTTACGTATCTAAAGTTTTTAGGGTCAAAATGCTTGTTAACAAAATGAGTATCAAAGTTTCCAGATCTAAATGCATCGTGATTGATTGCATATCTACAAAAACTCAAGGTTGTTTCTACACCATTGATTTGATAATCATCAATTGCTCCAATCATTTTTTCAATGGCTTCTTCTCGGGTAGGTGCCCAAACAATTAGTTTTGAAATCATCGGATCATAATAAATCGGAATGGCTTTCCCCTCTTCCATAGAGTCATCTACTCTAATGCCTTCACCTACAGGTAAGCGGTATGTACTTAAACGACCAATATCTGGTAAGAAGTTGTTTTCTGGATCTTCTGCATACACCCGCACTTCGATAGAATGACCATGAATTTTCAAGTCTTCTTGTGTAAATGCTAGTTTTTCACCTCTGGCCACTTTAATTTGTTGTTCTACTAAATCAAGATTCGCAATAAGCTCAGATACAGGATGCTCTACTTGCAAACGAGTATTCATTTCTAAGAAATAATATTTGCCGCTTTCATATAAAAACTCCACCGTACCTGCCCCCCAATAATCACAAGCTCTAGCAACCTCACAAGCACATTCGCCCATTTCTTTACGTAACTCAGGCGTTAGAATAGCTGATGGTGCCTCTTCAATTACTTTTTGATGACGTCTTTGAATAGAACAATCACGCTCAAATAAATGAACCACATTTCCGTGTTCATCTGCTAATACTTGAATTTCAATATGACGCGGAGAACCTACATATTTTTCAATAAAAACAGAACCGTCTCCAAAAGCAGACTTCGCTTCATTAGTCGCCAACTGAATCTGTTCTTCCAACTCTTCTTCTTTCTCTACAATTCGCATTCCTTTACCTCCGCCACCAGCGGCAGCTTTAATCAAAATTGGAAATCCAATTTCTTTGGCAATTTCAACGACTGCAGAAGGATCGCTAATCGCCTCTTCGGTACCGGGAACCATTGGAATGTTATAATTCTTAACGGCTGCTTTTGCCGCTAGTTTATCGCCCATCATAGCCATTGACTTTGGCAACGGACCAATAAACTTAATTCCTGCATCGGTTACTTTCTGAGCAAATTCTCCATTTTCAGACAAAAACCCATACCCAGGGTGAATTCCTTCAACCCCTAGTGCTACTGCTTTTTCAATAATATAATCTCCACGTAAATACGACTCCGCAGATGGAGGTGGACCCACACAAACAGCTTCATCCGCAAATTTCACAAACAATGAATCTGCATCTGCTTCCGAATAAATAGCCACGGTAGAAATACCCATATCTTTACACGTACGCATAATTCTTAACGCAATTTCGCCTCTATTGGCAACTAGTATTTTTTTCATAACAAGCTCGTTTGAGTGGTTCGTAAAATTAGGGTTTAGCGCGGGTTAAACGGGTAATAAATAGCAATAAATTACACCTTAAAACTTCTGAATTTCATTTTCAAATGCCTCGTTATTAAACCAACGTTGCTCGGCTGTTTCATCCACAATTTTTTCTAGTCTTGGCAAAAAGTCTTTGCTTAAATTTAGGTCTTTCACATATGCACAAGCCTCTCTAAATGAGTTTAGCATACTTACATAAAACGTTTCTTGTTTAATCCATTTCTCTTCGCTATACACCTGCGCAATTTCTAAATTAAAGCACATCAAATCAGCAATTACTTCGGGTTGGACCTCTAGTTTTTTAAAGTGTTTAATTAGTTTTTGAGCCACACTTCTTCTCGCTTTCGCTTTTCGAACATTCAAATTATACTCTTTCGAAATTTTCAATTTGGCTTCTTCTGAGATTTTATCTTCCTTCGGGTTAAATGCAAAATCATAATACACTTTCACCTCTTTAAATCGAGTATAGAGATCCAACACCTGCTCTTGCATTTGTTTTTTTGTTAACCCATCTAGGTAAATTTTCAAATCTCTTTTGCTCATCGTCTCAAAACTACAATATTTATAAATTTTGAGGTTAGGGCGTTACCAAGTAAAATTTCATTCTTCAATTTTCACTCGGTCGGGTTATCCGTCCTCGCTCTTTATTTACAAAAAAGGAGCTCAAACAAGACTTCTACCCCTAACGCAAAAAATTCATATTTTCAAAATATAATTTTTTAAAAATAAACCAAACCTACATTATATTTTTTTCGTGTTAATATAAAAGCGTTGTAACCAAATTATTATTAACTGATAAATATTTAATCATGAGAAAATTAACACTATTAATTACTTTGCTATTT
>JBLFZF010000056.1:0-21754 GCA_047610145.1 Salibacteraceae bacterium
AAAGTTTTAATGAAATCGGAACGTGAAATTAAAGATGATGTTACCCGTGCCTATGGAAATGTAATCATTTCGGTAGAAAATTTTGAAACTATAAAAGGGAATAAAAGCTATTTAGAACAAACGCTAAAGGAAACCCAAGCATTATATGAGAGTGGTTTTGCTAAAGAGCAAGATGTGGATCAGTTAACTATTCTGGTACAGACCGCAAGAATTGAGTATAATAGAGCAGATCGTTTACGTGGTATTTCTGATAACTTCTTGAAGTTTACAATGGGTATTCCTGCCTCTTCCTCGCTGGTGTTAACAGATAGTTTAGAGAGCATAGTAACCTACGGAAATGACTCTTCTATCGTTGATCAACCATTTGATGTAAATGCGCATATTGATTATAAAATTGCCATTAGTAATCAAGAGTTGCAAAAATTGAATTTGAAAAATACCAAGGTGGCATTTTTACCTACCTTAAATGGATTCTTTCAATACCAACAGAACTATCAATATAACGACATGTCTTTGAAATCTGATTTCTGGTTTCCAACTTCAGTTTGGGGTTTGTCTCTAAATGTTCCAATTTTTAGCAGTGGAGAACGAATGTTTGTAAAGCAACAAGCAGATTTAAATTGGCAAAAATCACAAGTAGATACCAAGATGGCGGAAGAAGGGCTGATGGTGGAGTTTTTAACTAAAAAATCAGAATATCAATTTGCAGTAGATCAGTACAAAAACTCAAAAGATAACCTTGATCTGGTGCAGAAAATTGTAACTAAAGAAACTATAAAGTATCAAGAAGGAATGTCTTCTTCATTGAATTTAGCCAATGCTCAAATTCAGTTTTTTCAAATACAAGGAGCATACGTTCAATCTATCATGCAAATGATAAACGCCCGTTCAGCAATGGACAGAATTTTAAGCAATTACTAAAAATCCATATCACAATATAAACAGATGAAAAATTTAATATTTATATCCTTCGCTTTCTTCGCGGTATCATGCGGTTCAAAATCTACGGGAGATTACTTATCAGAACTCAACGAACGTAAAGACAGTATTAAAAATGAGTATAGAGCTTTAGGGTCGGAGATGGCTAAGTTAGAAGCGGAAATCACAGCACTTGACACAGCAAGAAAAGTGGTAAATGTGACGGCTACTTCTGCCGATAGAGGTAGGTTTTCTCACTTCTTTAAAATTTATGGTTCTATTCAAACCGATAACAATACGCTGGTATTTCCATCTGCTCAAGGAGAAATTCAAAAGGTGTATGTAGAAGAAGGTCAACCCGTTAAAAAAGGAGACATATTGCTGTCTATTGATTCTGAGATTATCAGGAAAAACATGGCTGAATTAGCGGTTCAAATTGAACTGGCTCAGGATATTTTCAATAAGCAACAAAAATTATGGGACCAGAGTATTGGGTCAGAAATGGACTATTTAAAAGCGAAAAATAACCTGGACACCTTAAACTCTAAAATGGAAACATTAAGAGCACAGAAGCGAAAAACGAATGTGACAGCGCCTTTCTCGGGAACTATTGATGAGGTTTTTGTTAAAAATGGTCAGCTCGTTGGGCCAGGTGCTGCTACCATGAGAATTGTTAATTTAGATAAAGTGTACTTGAAAGCAGATGTTCCAGAGGGTTACGTGAAAACTATTGGTAAAGGAACACCAGTGAATGTTACTTTTCCATCTATTGACGAATCGGTAGTGACTGAAATTAACGAAACAGGAAGGTTTATTAATCCAGCAAATCGAACATTTACTGCACGAATTAACTTAACGAATCAGAATAATAAATTTTATCCAAACTTATTAGGTATGTTGGAAATCCAGGATTATTCAAACGATTCAGCGTTGATTATTCCAGCTCGATTAATTCAAGAGAATGCGAGTGGAAATAGTTACATCTTCAAAGTGAAAACAGTAGGAGATTCACATTATTCTATCATTCAATCTATTGAAGTAGGGATGACTTATAATGGTGTGACCGAAGTTGTTTCTGGGCTAAAAGAAGTGGATGTTATTGTTGATAGAGGATCTAGAAATGTGAGTAATAATCAATTGATTAGAGTAATCCAATAACCCCATATTGGGTATATAAAATAGTTGAGGATGAAGAAGAAAGAAGAAAAAAATAAGGTGAAGTCTTTTGGTATTACCGCCATGTCTATTAAGAATCGTACCACCGTAATGGTTCTTACATTAATCATCTTTTTGGCAGGTTTAGGAGCGTATAACTCCATGCCAAAAGAGGCATTTCCAGAGATTGTAATGCCAGAAATATATGTAAGTACGATTTACCCCGGTAACAGTCCGCTAGACATTGAGAAGTTAATTACTCGACCTATTGAGAAGGAAGTCAAAGGGATTACTGGGATTGATGAAATAACATCTTCTTCGCTACAGGGAGTATCTTCTATTAGAATCAAATTTGATTTTAGTGTGACTCCCGAACAGGCATTAAGAAAGGTAAAGGATAAGGTGGATGTTGCTATGGCTGATCCAGATTTCCCAAGTGATTTACCGGGAGACCCGAATGTTTTTGATATGAATTTTTCGGAGTTAATGCCCATATTAAACATTAATCTATCGGGTGATTTCTCTTTAGATATGTTAAATGAGTATGCCGAGTATTTAGAAGATAAGATTGAAGATATATCTCAAATTAATGAGGTGGATATTCGAGGTATCAATGATAAGGAAGTGAAAGTAGAGCTAGACCTTTTAAAGATGGAGGCCACTCAAATCAATTTCCAAAATGTAGAAGACGCCATCAGCTTTGAAAACATGACCGTATCTGGCGGTAATGTGTTAATTGACGGATTTAATCGGTCGATTCGGGTAGTAGGAGAGTTCTCTGATTGGCATGAAATTGAAGATATCATCGTTGGAAGAGAAGAAGGAAACATTGTATACTTACGAGATATTGGAACGGTTTCTTTTGGCGAAAAAGAGAAGGAAAGTTATGCGCGCGAGTATACCAAATCAGTGGTGAGTTTAGATGTAAAGAAACGGGGGGGAGAAAACCTGATTGAAGCATCTTCTGCCATCAACAAGGTCATTGAAGAAGCACAAAAAAACTATTTGCCAGAAGGTTTAAATATTACCATTACTAATGATCAAACAGATCAAACTAAAGACCAGTTAAATGAATTGGAAAACTCTATTCTTTTTGGAATGGTTTTAGTAATTGTGGTGTTACTGTTCTTCTTAGGTCTACGTAATGCTTTGTTTGTAGGAATTGCGATTCCATTATCCATGTTATTGTCGTTTCTGATTTTGAGCTCTCTCGGAGTTACACTGAATATTATGGTGCTGTTCTCATTAGTACTCGCATTAGGTATGTTAGTAGATAATGGAATTGTAGTAGTAGAAAACATCTATAGATTAATGGATGATGGTCACCCGCCAGCAAAGGCAGCATTAGATGGAGCAAGTGAAGTAGCTTGGCCAATTATAGCTTCCACAGCGACAACTTTAGCCGCATTTGTGCCGTTGGCTTTATGGCCCGGTATGATGGGTGAGTTTATGCGTTTTTTACCTATTACCTTAATGATTGTATTAACCTCGTCACTATTTGTTGCGTTGGTTATTAATCCTGTTCTTACGACCATTTTCATGAAAATTCATGAAGAAGATGTCGTGTATTCTAAGAAAACATTGATTTGGACAACTATTGGTTTGGGTATTGCATTCTTATTTGGCGTCATGCCAGGTATAACAGCGAATAATATTGAATACCAATTTGGAGATAACGCCTTCTTAATGGCCTCTTTACAGAAGTTGTCGTATGTATTGGTCGCTGGAATTTTACTTTTTGTCTTGAGTAGATTAATGTTTTTATCTATGGAAACCGATAAAAAACGAATACTATACCCAAGTGTAATATTTATGGTTATTTCGATGGCGTTTCACCTTACTGGACAAACGGTAAGTGGTAATTTTATTGGCATAACAGCTACATTCCTAGTGCTAAATGCATATGCAATATATCCGGCAAGTATTTGGTTTAAAGATGCGTTTATGCCTAAGCTAGAATTTATATATGACCGCTTTATTAAGTTTGCCCTTAGAGGTAAGAATGCTTACCTGTTTTTAGGAGGAACCTTTGGACTACTAATCTTGTCGATTATTTTCTTAATCACGTTTACGCCTAAAGTCCTGTTCTTTCCAAATAATGAACCTAAGTATTTGAACATTTTTATTGAGAAACCAATTGGGACAGATATTGAAGAAACCAATAAGTTGACCATAGAATTGGAAGATAAGGTTTTGGAGGCAATTAAGAAATATGAAGAAATAAACCCAGAGTCTGGGGAAATAGAAAATTTCTTAGTGTCATCTGTAATCGCTCAGGTGGGTAAAGGTACCGCTGACCCTGCCCAAGATTTTTCGGCAAGCTCTACCCCTCATAAAGCAAGAATTACTGTTTCATTTGTAAAATATACGGAACGTCATGGGATCAACACAAACGTGGTGATGTCTGATTTTAGAGAAATGTTTAAAGGTATTCCTGGAGTTAACATTACGGTGGATAAAGATTCAAATGGACCTCCAACGGGAGCGCCAGTTAATATTGAAATTACAGGTGACGACTATGAGCAATTAATTTCCGAAGCCAATAAAGTGAAGACTTTTATTAATAACGCTAATATTGGGGGTATCGAAGAGCTAAAACTAGATGTGGATCAAGGTAAACCAGAAATGCCGATCACTGTTGATCGAGATAAAGCCAGACGACTAGGTATTTCTACTGCGCAAATTGGAGGTTCTTTACGAACATCGTTATTTGGAAAAGAGGTGTCTACGTATAAAGATGGAGAAGATGATTACCCTATTAATATGAGGTCGGCACAGATGTACAGAGACAATCCAGATGCGTTGATTAATCAACGTGTGACCTTTAAAAACATGAATACGGGGAAAATTATTCAAATTCCTATATCTTCTTTAATTACTGTTAAAAAGACGTCTACGTTTAGTGCCGTGAAACGAAAGGATTTGAATAGAATCATTACCATATCTTCCAATGTATTGGAAGGGTATAATCCGACAGAGGTGGTTAATGAAATTAAGGCGACACTAACTTCATATGAGTTTCCAACGGAGAATACGTATAAGTTTACAGGGCAACAAGAAGAGCAAGCCAAAGAAATGGCATTTTTAAGTAATGCTTTACTGATTGCATTCTTATTAATTATCTTCATTATTGTCCTGCAGTTTAATGCGACTTCGACTCCTGTAATTATTGGTACTTCGGTATTGTTCTCTTTAATTGGAGTGTTACTTGGATTAGTGATTTTTCAAATGGACTTCGTGGTAATTATGACGATGATTGGTATTATATCATTGGCGGGTATTGTTGTTAATAATGCGATTGTACTGATTGATTACACCAATATTATAGTAGAGCGCAAGAAACAGGAACAGGATATCGATGAAGATGGAAGATTACCGTTTACTGATTTTGTTGCCGCTATTGTGGAGGGGGGAAGAACCCGTTTACGTCCGGTACTACTTACGGCAATTACTACCGTATTAGGTTTGTTTCCGTTAGCCATTGGTTTGAATGTAGATTTCTTCGGCTTTTTTAGAGAACTTGACGCACATATTTATGTAGGTGGCGAAAACGTTCAGTTCTGGGGCCCAATGTCTTGGACAATTATATTTGGATTAACCTTCGCTACATTCCTTACTTTGGTTATTGTACCCGTGATGTACTACATAGTTAATAAATTCAAATACTATTTAGCGAAAGCGTTATAGGTCTTAATTAATAAACAAAAAAAGGGCGCTCAATGAGCGCCCTTTTTTTGTTTATTTCGAACAATTTTTTAGATATGCGCTAACATTTCGGTAACTAAAGTTTTAGTACCATAGGTATGTTTCCATCCCCAATCAGCTCTTGCTGTTGAATCATCAATACTTTGCGGCCATGAAGCGGCAATTGCATCTCTTTCATCCGTTTTATAGGTGATAGTGAATCCTTCTTTGTGAGCGGCAATTTCGGTAGCTAGTTCAGCCGGAGAAAAAGAATCAGCGGCAAGGTTGTAGCTAGAGCGAACTTTAATTTTTTCTGACGGAGCTTCCATAATGTCTATGGTAGCTCTCACTGCATCTTCCATCATCATCATGGGTAAGGTAGCGTTTGCATTTAAAAAGCATTCGTAGGTATTAGTTTTTCTAGCTTGGTGAAAAATATCAACTGCGTAGTCGGTAGTTCCGCCACCGGGTAAAGATTTCCATCCAATAAGTCCGGGATATCGAATACTCCTTACATCTACTCCGTATCTATTAAAATAATATTCATTCCATCTTTCACCCGCCTGTTTGGCAATGCCATAAACCGTATTCGGGTCCATTACGGTGTTTTGAGGGGTGTTTTGTTTGGGGGTATTTGGACCAAAAACAGCTATAGAACTAGGCCAGAAAATTTTATCAATAATTTTGTCTTTCGCTAAATTAAGAACGTTAAAATGTCCGTCCATACTTAGTTGCCAAGCGTAATCCACATGCTTTTCGGCCGTAGCAGAAAGCAAAGCGACAAGATTAAAAACATTCTTGATTTCATATTTGTAAACAATGGCAAGTAAAGCGTCTTTATCAAGGATATCTAGTTTTTCATATAATCCCCCATGACCTTCATCTTTGATGTCGGAAGCAATTACACTGTTTTTCCCATATTTCGCACGAAGGTTTTCAACCAACTCACTGCCTACTTGGCCTAAGGCCCCAATAACTAAAATATTACCTGTCATTATTGTCTTTTTACTTGTTCAAAATTCTGCGCGCAAATGTAATTTACTTTTCATTGTTTACATTTATTATGTACCTCCAAATTGGATAATAAGTAGTGTATTTTCGAACCGTTGAAAATAAATGAATGAAACATGTAATAATTTAAGAAATTAGCCACTAACTAATAAAACACTTGTGAGTACTGATTTTTATACGATACAAATTTTACCATACGCCAGCATTATCATTAAGATTTGTAGAGCCTATACCAATAGCCAAGAAGACTTTGAGGACTATTACCAAGAAGTTTGCTTGCAGATTTGGCGAACCCATGAGAATTTTGACGAAAAGTCTCAATGGTCTACTTGGATTTACCGATTAAGCTTAAATGTGTGTTTGACGCTTCTGAAAAAGGAAAAAAAGAACAGTGAATTACGAAACTCAGACGCCATCCTGGATGAAGTTATGGAAGATGAGATGTTTTTCACAGATGAATCTTTGAACGACTTGTATGATGCTATTCGTGAATTAAATGAACTAGATCGTGCGATTATCCTTTTGTATTTGGAGCAAAAAACATATCAGGAGATTGGTGAAATCATTGGTTTGAATGGAAACAATATTGGTGTAAGAATTACTCGGATTAAAGAAAAACTTAAAAAATTATTACATGGAAAAATCTATTGAAAACATTTGGAACCAAGGGTTTCTTGATGAAGGAGCATTGGTGGCTCCAAAAATTAACAAGTTGTATGAGGCGAAATCGATTAATACCATCGACAAGTTTCGAAGTATGTGCCGTAAAAACTATTGGTTTATTTGGTTGATTCTTGCTGTTAACCTGGTGGGTGGTTATGCCATGGCAAATATTTATTTGGCCCTTTATATGGCCGCGTTGTTTATACCTACTCTAGTTCTAAGTAAAAAGCAAATAAAACGGATGGATGCGATAGATGCGAATGAATCCAGTTACCTCTATCTAAAAACCTTTGACAATTGGTTGCAAAAAATGATAGATGATTTTCGGGTGGTATACCGATTTTTTTATCCGCTATATTTTGTAGGTATGGTATGGTTCTTAAGCTCGATAGATACTGGTGAAGCTGGAGATTATATTCCCTTTGCATACAGAATACTAGACAGTGAAGAAGTATTTAAAATAGGAGGAATACCCGTTATTTGGGTGAGCTCTGTTTTATTGCTAACCGCTATAATTGCCTATTTCAGTCCGAAAATTTATATGTTCGATATTCGATTGGTTTACGGCAGATTAATGGATCGATTATCAAATATGCTTAAGGAAATGGAGGAGTTAAGAGCTTAATCCAAAATTAAATAAACATATAAAAAAGCCCGATGAATATTTTCATCGGGCTTTTTTATTAGAAAGTATTAAAACTTAATACATACATTTTTAGGTTCGGTAAAGAATTTTAATGCCTCAAAACCACCTTCACGACCCACTCCTGAATTCTTTACACCTCCAAAAGGTGTTCGTAAATCTCTAAGTAACCAGCAGTTTACCCAAACGATACCCGCTTCAATATTGCCCGCCACTCGGTGCGCTTTTTTAAGATTAGATGTCCAAACGGTAGCTGCTAAGCCATACGCTGTACTATTGGCCATCATCAATACTTCTTCTTCCGTATCGAATGGAGTAATGGTAACCACCGGCCCAAAAATCTCTTCTTGGTTCGTTCTACAGCTATAGGCCAATCCTTCAATAATGGTTGGTGCTAAATAATACCCTTCCGCATATTCACCCTCTAATATTACTCGATGTCCACCGGTTAAAACGGTTCCACCTTCTTCTTTCGCTAAATCCACGTAAGAAAGCACTTTTTCCATATGTGGTTTAGAAACCACTGCGCCCAAACGAGCATCGGGGTCATTTGGATTACTCACTTTTAAATTGCTGACTTTCTCTACAAATGCATCTCTAAACTGGTCATAAATCTCGCGTTGAACAAAAATTCGAGAGCCACATAAGCATATTTGACCTTGATTGGCAAACGAAGAAAGAACCGTGGTTTTTAGGGCGTCTTCAAAATCACAATCGGCAAAAATTATATTTGGGTTTTTTCCGCCTAATTCTAATGATAGTTTTTTGAATTTGGGAGCCGCTACCGATGCAATATGAGCGCCAGTAGAAGTGCCTCCAGTAAAACTAATAGCTTTTACATCGTCACTTTGCGAAATAGCTTCTCCTACTTTATGACCTAAACCATGCACAATGTTCAATACACCGGCAGGCATTCCAGCATCGATACAGATTTGAGACAATAAATAAGCGGTATACGGGGTCACTTCCGAGGGTTTAGCGACCACACAATTACCAGCCGCTAAAGCGGGTGCAATTTTCCAGGTAAATAGATATAGTGGTAAATTCCAAGGCGAAATACAACCAACCACTCCTAATGGGTGACGTGTTGTGTAATTGATAGCTAAGCCTTCCATTTCATGACTTTCAGATGCGAAGTGTAATATTCCAGTAGCGAAAAAGTGGAAATTATCACGCGCCCTCGGAATATCCACCGCAGTGGCAAGTTTTAGTGGTTTTCCATTATCGCGACTTTCGGCAGCAGCTAATTCAGGTAATCTTTCTTCAATGAGTTCCGCTACTCGCATCATCACTTTTGAACGAAACTCTTTTGGTTTATTTCCCCAGGAAGCAAAAGCGGCTTTTGCCGCCTTAACCGCCAAGTCAATATCTGTGGCGTTGGAATCGGGAATTAAAGAATATACCCTTCCAGTTGCCGGTTCAATATTATCTAAATATTCACCGTTTACTGGAGCTATAAGTTCGCCATTTATGTAATTCTGTATTTTTTGCATCCTTAAATTTTATCCGATTCTTAAGGGTGTAAAAATAAGGTTTCAATATGTACGAGTATGCGCAATAGTGATTTGAAATTAACTCAGGTTAACTAATGAACATTTCTATTCGTATTTATAGGGCTGAAAAATGTAAATACACGTTATTTGTGGCTATTAACTGGAAATATGATATATCAATTTTTAAAATATCTGTTCAAACTCACCTTAGAATCCTTTTTTAGGGTGCTACGAGTTCGGGGGCATGAGAATATTCCTGATGGCCCCGTAATTTTTGTAGCTAATCATCCAAGTACACTGATGGACCCGGTAATTATTGCTACCATTTTAAAGCGACCGGTTTACTTTTTGGCTGCGGCTGAGTTTATGGGTAAGGGATGGGTAACGATATTTATGCAAAAGTTTATAAACATGATTCCCGTATATAGACCAGATACTTTGCCAGGGGAAGCGAAGAAAAATGCAGATGTATTTTTTAAATGCTTTGAGCATCTTGGTAAAGATGGGTCCATTTTAATATTTCCAGAGGGAAGCTCCATCACCCAAAGAAAATTACGCCCTTTAAAAACTGGAACCGTTAGAATTGCATTAGGTGCAGAAGAGGATACAGGGAAAACAATAAATATTGTGCCTATTGGATTAAATTATTCCAATCCTCACCAATTTAGATCGGTCTGTTTTGTGAGTATAGGAAAGCCCATAAACTCTAAAATTAAGGAATTAATAGGCTATACAGAAAAGGAACTAGCCTTAAAGTATACTGAACTGGTGGAGGACAGTTTACGTGAAAACGTAATTCATTTAGAAGATGAAAGTGTTTTTGAGCTATTTGAAAAAGTTAAAAAGATTGTCCTTCACGAGCAACAAACGGTAAGTGGTAAAATGCCTACTCAGCAGAAACAATTTGAATTAGGTCAGCAAATTCAAGACGCTATTGCTTATTACGCAAAAGAATACCCGATAACTATTCAGAAATTGAATCTTAAATTAGATCACTACATAGAACGAATTTTGTTTTATAATTTAACAGATGCGTCTATTGCAAAGGGTAACCCGAAAGTGAAATGGAGTGATTGTTTTAAAATAATTTTTGGACTACCTGTTTTCGGGTTTGGTTTTTTAAGCCACGCTGCTCCGTATTATATCAGTTCTTGGTTTTTTGGTAAAATGAAAGTTGGTGACCAGTTTAAAGGCTCTATGATGTTAATCATAGGACTCGTATTGTTTTTAATATGGTACATTTTTATCGGTGTGTTTTTTGCCCATTTGTTTGGTGCTTGGTGGTATGGAGTTATCGCATTAATGGGGCTATATGTGTCAGGTAAATTTACGTTGCGTTACCTTGGCTTGGTTCACACATTTAACCAATTAGGGAATTGGAAAAGCGTATTTAAGAGAGATCGAAATATCTCGGAATCATTAAAAATGGAACGGGCATCCATAATAGCAGATATTTTGGCCTACGATCAGAAGTTTCAAAAATTGAAATAAAAGGACGCTAATTTTTGTCGGTAGGCCTCCATTTTTTCTTCTTCTTAAGGAATAGATAAAGCTTAAAGCCAATCTCATATCGGTGGGTATGGTTTTCATAACGTTCTCTTTTTCGGGATCTATTTACCTAAAAAAATAGGTTGTTTTCAAAATAATATTTGTCTATAAACGTTACTCGGTTTTGTATACATTTGGCAACTATATTTTGAGACTATAAAATCACATAAATGTCTGACAACAATTCAACGCAATCCAGCGATTTTTCTTCAGCGAGCTTATTATTTTTCATCCTGAAATGGCGAAAGCCCATTTTAATTGTAATGGCGTTAACCGCTATTACATCAGCTGGAATATCCTTACTTATCACACCTAAGTTTTTGTCGACTGCCATCTTCTTTCCGGCTAATAACTCTTCTTTATCAAAAGGGTTGATGACCGAAGATGCCCAAGGTAAAAATGACCTTTCTAAGTTTGGAGAAGAAGAACAAGCAGAGGCCATGCTTCAGATTTTAAATAGTGATAAAATTAGATGGAGATTGTGGGGTAAGTATAACATGATGGCGCATTATGAAATTGACCCGACTGATACGTATGCACAAACGCAATTATCTAAAACATGGGAAAACAATGTAAGTTTTAAACGGACAGAGTTTAACTCCATTAGAGTGGATGTGATGGATACCGATAAAGAATTAGCGGCAACCTTAGCTAATGAAATAGTGGCTTTGGTAGATACGATGAGGAACGATATGATTCATGCAAGAGCAGGTGCTGCCTATGAAATTATGGATGAAGAATATAACGGTTTAGTAAGTTATATGGGAGAGCTAGATGACTCGTTAACCGTTCTTCGTAACAAAGGTGTGCAGGATTATGAGAAGCAAATTGAAATGATTACCGGGGTGTATTATCAAGCTATTGCAGAGAATAATACGCGTGCGGTCAATCAATTACAAATGGAGTTAGATACGTTAGCAAAGTATGGGTCGGCTTCTAAGTCAATGACCGAAAACTTAGAGTTCTTACGTGAGCGATTGGTTTTGTTGCGTGGTAAATACGATGAGATTAAAGTAGATGCCACCAAAGATTTAACATGGAAATTTGTAGTAAACGAAGCCGTTGCGGCTGAGAAAAAGGCCTACCCAATTCGGTGGTTAATTGTGTTAGTATCCACTTTGGCTTCATTATTATTGGCTGTGTTAGTAATTATTGGAGTAGAAAACTACAATAAGTACGCGGCTCAGTTGAAAAAATAAAAAGTGAACCTCACTTTTGGAAAAGCAACTTTCATATAAAATATTTTATCAAGCCTTAGGGTTATTTGCCATATTGAATGCCTTCTTTATTTACATGGAGGTGTTTTATTTCGTGGCGGTTCCCATCGCATTGACCATTGTAGTTTTAGCTGTTTTTAAGTTAGACTGGTTACTAATGCTCATTATGTTTACTGTGCCGTTTTCGTTAACGGTAGAAGATGTAGGTGGAGGAATGGGCTTGACTTTACCCACCGATCCTTTGCTTTTTGGAGCCATGGTCGTATTTCTTCTGAAGAACTTATTTGAGGGTAATTACGATGTTAAGATCATAAAAAATCCCGTGACTATTTCAATAATTGCGATGTTAGTCTGGATGTTTTTTTCGGTCTTGTTTAGTCGTTTACCCTTAGTTTCTGTCAAGTTTTTCTTAGCTAAGCTATGGTTTATTATCCCGTTCTTTTTTGCGGGAGTATTACTATTTAAGAATCCTAAAAACATCGTTAAAGTGACATGGCTATTTGTGGTGCCCATGGCAGGGGTTATTATTTATACCATAGCTCGTCAATATGCACGTGGTTTTGATATTCAGGCAGCGCACTGGGTAATGCAGCCTTTTTTTAGTGACCATACTGGATATGGAGCCATGATGGCTTTCTTTATTCCGGCTATGTTTAGCCATATTAATAATTTGAAATGGGAAATCAATACTAAAATTTTAGCTGGAGTTATATTGGGCATTTTCTTAATCGGAACCATACTGTCCTATACTCGAGCAGCCTGGGCTAGTTTATTTATTGCAATAGCTCTTTGGGGATTGATTAGGTTGAAGGTAAGATGGTGGATTGTTGCTCTTTCAGGTGTCACAGTTATTGCTTTGGCCGTCATGTTTTGGGTGCCTTTAATGCATAAATTAGAAAAGAACCGACAAGATTCGTCAGGTGACATTGCAGAGCATGTAGAGTCTATGAGTAATGTAGCTACGGATGCTAGTAACCTAGAAAGACTCAATAGGTGGAGTGCTGCTTTCAAAATGTTTGGTGAAAGTCCGTTAGTGGGAACAGGGCCTGGGACATACTCGTTTTTGTATGCGCCTTATCAGCTAAGTTCTACGATGACTCTAATATCTACCAATTTTGGCGATATGGGCAATGCTCACTCCGAATATTTTGGCGTGTTGGCAGAGCAAGGAGTACCCGGCTTAGCGTTATGGCTCATGGTTATCTTCTTTGTGTTCTACCGGGGTATAATTACTTATTACCGTTTACAAGAAACATCAAATAAGGCCCTCATTATGGGGGCTATTTTAGGTTTAACTACTTATTTATCTCATGGGGTTTTAAATAATTTCTTAGATACTGACAAGGCAGCCGTTCCGTTTTGGGCTTTTGTGGCTATTATAGTCGCTATGGATGTATACTACGAAAGAGAAGATAAAGAGCGCTCATCAATCAAATAATACTATTTGGTTTTTCGCAACTTTACGCCTCCAACTTTCATGGTGTAGTCAAAGTTAAAGTTGCTTTTTAAATGAAAATTCACATCTATATCTTGAGCTGTTGATCTATTATTTTGAGGTAATACTAAAAATAATACGATTTTGTTTTTTTCGCCTGTAGGTGCGTAGTTTAATTCAGTCGATAAAAATCCGCGTATTTCAAAGCCATATTTTGTTGGGTAGAGGTGGGTTTGAGTGGTTAGTATTCCATTTATTTCTATGCTTATATCATTTGGTGTAATCCATATATGTATAGGTTGCGGACCCATTAATTGATTATAATCTGGATCTAAGAACTTTCCCGTACCTGACCAATGACCAATGAGATAGGGGTGATTTGTAATGACTTCTTTGTTAGATGGCCTTTTAGAATAGCAGCTAAAAAAAGTAATTGAAATTAAAAGGAATGTTAAGGTTTTCATGCACCGGTATTTACACCGGCAAATAAAAGAATTACTCGATTATTTTTACTAATGGTTTTCAGTGATAATAAAAGAAACTAAAAGAATGGAGGGCGGGTTTTTTTAAGTGGTTTTTTGTTTTGCTGCTTATGTCGTAAAACCATAATCGGTTAAATCAAATCATTCAAAGCTTTTTCAAGCGTAGGAAATTCAAATTCAAAACCTCTGTCTATTAGTTTTTGAGAAGAAACTCTGCTCCCTAAAAGAAGAATATTAGCCATTTCTCCAAAGATTATTTTCATAACAAACGAAGGCACATTTGGTAGCCACATTTTTCTACCCAATGGTTTAGCGAGGGCCTTGGTAAAAGAGGCGTTAGTGTGGTGTTCTGGTGCAGCGGCATTAAATGCACCATGCATACTCGGGTCTTGGAGTGTCTTTAAATAGACTTCGCATAAATCTTTTATATGGATCCAAGGCATGTATTGATTTCCAGATCCAATAGCCGAAGCGGCACCCAACTTCACCGGTTGTGCCATTTTTGCCAATGCTCCATCTGTTTTGGTGAGCACGATACCCGTTCTAATTAAAGCGGTTCTAATTCTTGAGTCAAATGCTTTTGTTGCGGCTTGTTCCCATAATTTACACGTTTCACCTAGGAAATCGGGCGCAGCGGGATCCGATTCTTTAAATATATTTTCGGTGGTAGCCATGCCGTAGTATCCCACTGCAGAGGCAGTTATAAAGGCTGTTGGACTTAAGTTTAGCTCTTGAATTTTGTGATGCAAAAACTCCGATGACTTTACCCGAGAATCTACAATTAGTTTTTTACGTTCAGCAGACCAACGTTGACCCGCAATATTAGCTCCGGCCAGATGAATGATGAAATCGCTATTTCGTAAAGCGATTTCATCAATTTCTTGGTCTTTCCAGTTCCAGTAATACACCGGAAATTCCGATTTATTGTAGCGTACCTGACTAAGAATAGCCACGTCATAACCTGCGTTTTTTAAATGTTTACACAAGTGTTTTCCTACTAATCCGGTACCTCCGGTAACTAAAACTGTAGCCATAATTTATTTATCTGGGTTGATTTTTGGTAATGCGTTAGGGTCTTCGTTTTCATCTTTTAAAACGCCTAAAGTTTCTCCCATATATTTACCAAAATCACGCATGTCAATCGCTTCCTCCGTCAGGCCAGTGGCCTTTTCAAATGTATCAGCCATAGTCATGATGTTTTGGTAGGTGAATAGTTTCATCTCATCTACCGTGAAATCTTTGGTCCACAAGTCAATAGTCATAGCGTTTTTTTGTTCCGGATCCCATACCGATAAAAAAGAAGCAGTAACTTTTCCTTTTTGTGCGCCATCTGTAGCCGTCCATTCAATTTGTTCGGGTACATGGTTTTCGTCTAGCGAAACTTCTAATTTTATTTCTGATCTTTCCATTTGATAATTGTTCTATCTTGGTTTGTATTTTGATTGGCGCAAAATATGTTGAGCGTCTTCCTTATTCATTAATTCTTTTAGGGTTACGTCTGGGTTATTCGTCATATAACTTCGCACTATTTGCCAGCCTATCCAATAGCCAATTTGTGCAGGAGATTCTCTGGGAAACCCAGCAGAAAAAGGCCCGGGTCCGGTGAGAGATCTTATTACGTGAAGATCAGTGCTGTATAATTGTTGCTCTTCAATCATTTTAGCCCAAATAGTTACTTCGTTTTCATGACACCATTTAATTTCATCTTCCATAAATCCAATTTTATAATGGTCTGGAGAAAAAGGAAATAAGGCATCCATGGCGTAAATGGACTTTCCATAATTTACAATTTGAGAAAGTACATCGTCTTTTTTGTCTTTGGGTTCAAACTCGCTCAACACCCATCCGCGCATCATATCGTAAACCATATAGTCAGGAGTACACTTTTTACTAATAAATCCCGGTAATTGAGCCAGTGTATATATCTCATTAGAATCGCCTAAATACATGTCTAACCCAACCGCCAGTATAGAGTCCGTGACCACAATATTTCTATTCAAGCCGCCTACCATACTGGTAATGACTAAGGGTTGTTTGTTTGGGAAGTAGTAATGATAATAACTAAAAGCGGTATTGATTTCGGAGTGATATGGAGAAAGATCATAAAATGCACTGTCTACATTTTGAAATAGTTGATGTACGTTTTTATCCATCAAAAAGCCCATGATGTTGCGTTCAAAGCCAGGAGCATCAACGGCACCAAAGTTCATTACTCTACCGCTATAAAACTTATAAAAACTACCGTATACTTGAATAAGAGAGTCGTTATAGCTTGTGAAACTAGGTTTGGTAGCTAACCCAGTAATATCATGTTCAAACCGAAGCCATTCTAATTCTACTTTTTGGTCGGTAATGTCTACATCAAACGTATTGTCATCACAGGCAGTAAGCCCTAGGATGAGCAATAACAGACTATTGAAAATGATTGAAAATTTATGGTTCATCGGCTTGAATATATCCTACTTTTACCCCTTAGTAGGGCAAATCTACAAAACAGAACAAAGTAACGTTATGCACAATATTAAATTTTACGTAATAGGCTTATTATTTTTTGGCTGTATACAATCCGGTTTTTCACAAGAAGATAGGAAAGTAGTTCTTGCATTTAAAGTAGCTCCTACATTTTCTTGGCTGGAGGCGACCAACAAAGGCTATGAGCCTAATGGGTCTTCTATGGGAATTATTTATGGTTTATTGGCAGATTTCAGATTGTTTGGGGTGGACAATTATGCGTTATCATCCGGATTTACAATGAATCATATTTCAGGAAAACTAAATGAACCTGCTTTTTATACCGCTACCAATGGAACGGCTTCTCCCGCAAAATCAGAATCTAAGTATAAAATGACGTACATTGATGTGCCACTAACTATTCGTTTAAAAACGAATGAAATTGGATACAATACTTTTTACGGGGAATTTGGTTCAGAGTTAGGGTTTAATATTAACGCCAAAAAAGAATATACAACTATGTATTCTGCCGGTAGTACTGGTGAATTAACTGATGATGTTTCCAGTGAAGTAAATTTATTTAGATCATCATTAGTTTTTGGTTTAGGAGTTCAACGTCACATTTCGGGGAATGCTTTTTATAGAATTGGGCTGACCTACCACAACGGACTAATCAACATCTTTGATCGTAAAGCGTATCTAGTCGATTCCAATAACAACACGGTAATGGATGGGAATGCTCCGGTTCTAGATAAAGATTTGTCGACTAAATTGAAATTTATTGAACTTCATTTAGCTATTTTATTTTAAAATGAAACACGCTTCCATACAGAAACTTATTGTGGGTTGGTTAACCAATTATGCAAAGAATACAGGGGTTAACGGTTTTGTGGTCGGTGTTTCAGGTGGAATTGATAGTGCTTTGACGAGTACATTGTGTGCGTTAACGGGGCTGAAAACCGTTTTAGTGGAGATGCCAATTCATCAACCCGTAGCTCAGGTTTCTCGGGGTAAAGAACATATTAAGTATCTAACCAATAAATTTAATAATTGTAGCGCTATGGTGATGGATTTAACCCGCACCTATGATGATTTTATTGGAGAATTATCGGTAAAGACAAACATCCATAAATCGGAAGAGATTAAGAATTTAACCGCAGGTAACACACGCGCTCGTTTAAGAATGACCGCACTTTACTCAGTGGCAGGACTAGAGGGTTTATTAGTGGCAGGTACTGGGAATAAAGTAGAAGATTTTGGCGTAGGTTTCTTTACCAAATACGGAGATGGTGGAGTAGATATTTCACCTATTGCCGATTTGTATAAAACACAGGTGTACGAAATGGCTAAGTTTTTAGGGGTTAATCAAAATATTTTGGGAGCTCCACCCACAGACGGATTATGGGATGATGGACGTACCGATGAAGATCAGATTGGGGCTACCTATGCCGAGCTAGAAATAGCGATGGACTTTCAAGAAAAATATGGGAACTCGGTACCAGATGATGCTTTCAAAACGGAAAGAATGAAAGTCGTTTGGAATATTTACATTGGGAGATGGCGGGCCAATCAGCATAAAATGAACCCTATTCCGGTGTGTGAAATCCCATTAGACTTGAAGTAACATATGCCAACAGAGCAGGATAAATCATTTTTACTTTCTCCAAAAATAGATGGGTTGACTATTGGTGGGTTGTCTATTGTTTTTTTACCCATTTTCCTTTTTTTGATACCTAATGATACGGAGCTATCTACCAGCGTAGGTTGGGCTTTATATGGTGTTGCTTTTTTGGTAAATTATCCGCATTTCACCGTTTCTTACCAGCTATTATATCTGGATTACGGAAAAAATATATGGAAGGAATTCAAATTCTTTTGGGCGGGTGTACTGGTTCCTGTATTATTGATTGCATTTATTATCTGGTCTCACGTTGCACAATCTGTGCAGTTGCTGGCCTATTTTGTTGAATTCATGTTTGTAATTGTGGGGTGGCATTACGTTAAGCAATCGTATGGAGCAGTTATGGTTACCTCTAGTTTAAAAAACTACTCTTTCTCTAAGAGAGAACGAAATGTACTCAAGTTTAATATGTATGCACTTTGGTTGACTTCTTTTTTATCGTTTAACATTGGCGAAATGCCAACTAATGATTACTGGGGAATAAAGTATTATTCATTTAACTTCCCTATCGAAGCTATTTATACAACATATGCTTTGACGGCTTTGAGTCTGCTGGTTTTTACTGCTTTAATACTCAAAAAAATCTTAAAAACAAAAGTGTGGCCTCCGTTAAATTCTATTCTCAGTTTTGGGTCTATTTACGCTTGGTTTTTACCCGTTCTGTATGATCCAATTTTCTTTTTAGCGATTCCGTTTTTTCATTCTATTCAGTATTTTACGTTTGTAATAGCGTTAAAAAAGCGAGAAGGGGAGAAGAGTACAAAATCAAAAAAAGGCGGACTTAAATTAGTAGTAACGTATTTAATTGTGGCTATTGTTTCGGGGGCTTTGTTATTTGAGTTAATTCCAAGAGTACTGGATGTAGCGGTAGATTATAATCATGATTTGTTTGGTCAAGGATTGTTTCTCTTCTTGTTTTCGGTATCTATTAATATTCATCATTATTTTATTGATAATGTGATTTGGAGAAGAGATAATACGCAGGTATCCGAACACCTTTTTCACTAAGCGATATGAAAAAAGAGTTTACTGATAGCGTTTTTATGGTGCGTCCAGCCAATTTCGGGATAAATATTGAAACCGCACTTACCAATAGTTTTCAATCTAAAATCGCATTCACTAGTCCGCAAGAAATCGCTCAAATGGCCGTAGATGAGTTTGACGGTGCAGTGGAGAAACTGAGAGGTTTCGATGTGGAGGTTTCTGTGTTTCAAGATACGGATGAGCCCATAAAACCAGATGCTGTTTTTCCAAATAACTGGATTTCTACTCATTCTAGCCAAGAGGTTTTTATATATCCTATGTTAACCGAAAACCGAAAAGTAGAGGTAAGAGAGGACGTGATTCAAGAACTATTCGGCAAGAAAATTATTGATTTAAGAAATCATGAAAATCAAACTTTAGAAGGAACCGGAAGCATGGTCATAGATCATGAGTGGGGTATTATTTACTATTGCAAATCCGAAAGAACCCATGATGATTTGGTGAAAAAAGTTGCGGAAATTCTAAATTTCATGGTTTGTGGGTTCCACGCTGCCGACCATCAAAATAAATTGATTTACCATACCAATGTAGTTATGTTTGTTATGAATGACTTTGTGGGTATTGGGTTAGAAACTATTAAGGATAAAAAAGAAAGAGATTTCCTAATACATACGATAGAAGCATCGGGTAAACAAGTGTTAGATTTGAGTTATTACCAAATCACACAATTTGCGGGGAATATGCTACAGTTAAAAACAAAGTCGAAAGGGCATGTTTTGGTATGTTCAGAAACAGCGTGGAACTCGATGACGGAAGTCCAGAAGTTGCAAATCGAAAGAAAGACAAAAATCTGCATTTTATCTATAAGTACTATTGAACTATATGGTGGCGGGAGTGCCAGATGCATGATTGCTGAAAATTTTATTTAAACTATTTTGTGGAACATTAAGATCTATTACACATGAAGATGAAAGCATTGCTATGTCTCGTATTCGGAATTTTATTTAACGTAAGTTCTGGCTTGACTCAAGAAAAAAGAAGTTTAACTCCGGATGATTTACCCGGTTGGAAAAGATTGGGGAGTGCCAAAATTTCTAATAACGGAGCGTGGGTTTCGTATGTGGTTAAACCAAATGTAGGAGATGGAATTTTACATGTTAAGAATCCTGATTTAGGTATTGATACCACTTTTGAAAGAGGGTACAAGGCGCAATTCTCTGCGGAGAATAACTATATCGTTTTTATGATTAAGCCGCAATTGGATTCGTTGCGTAAAATGAAAATAGCAGAGGTTCCAAAATTAAAATGGCCATCTGATACCTTGGCTATTTATGTTTTTGACCAAGATACGTTAATGAAGTTTGAAGGCGTGAAATCCTATAAAATGGCAAGTGAAGGGAGTGACTGGTTAAGTTTTCATTATAAGAAACCACAAAAGGAAAAAACGGTACCGAATGGCAAAAAGAAAAAAAAGAAGAAAAAAGTAAAAAAGGGGTCAGAGCCTAAAAGCACCAAAAAACCGATTAAAAGAAAAACTAGTGACCTAGTGATTTTTAATCCAGTGAGCGGAGAGAAAAAACAACTCAAAAATGTAATAGAATATACTATTTCGGAATACGGGAATAGTACCGGTTATATTCGTTCGTTTGGAGATACCATTGACAGTACGGGAGTGTATTGGTTTAATAATTCTACCGGAGTTATGGATACTTCATTTGTAGGGTTAGGAAATTCTAAAAAGCCCACTTTTAATGAATCAGGGGATGAATTTGTGTGGCTTCTTTCGGCAGATACCGGAAAGGCAAAGGCATTTTCCATGTATTCTACCAAAGGGAACCAAGGCACGCGTATACTTATAGATACGAATGATAGGTTTTTGCCGAAGGGCCATACTGTAAGTGAAAACGGAAGAATCTACTTTTCTAAAGATGGAAGTAAAATATTTTTTGGCACGGCTCTGCGGCCGTTAGAAGAACCGAAGGATTCTATTTCAAATGAGGAGAAGTCTACCCTAGATGTGTGGTCTTGGACTGATATTGAAATCCAACCGATGCAGTTGTTAAATAAAGCCAAAGAGGAGAAGAAAACCTATTTGGCGGTGTTTCATTTGAATGCTCAAAAAGTGGTTCCGTTAGGAAATGATTCTACCGGAGGGATTCGTCCTTTAATAGATGGGGATAGTAGGTATGCCGTTTTGACTCAGTCAAAGGCTTATGATTTAAGCACGAGTTGGACATTTCCATTTCTAAGTGATTATTACCAGTTGAATGTAATAACCGGTGAAAAGGAATTAATTAAAAAGGCCGTGGGTTACAATACTTCTATGTCGCCTTCTGGTAGATATTTCGCTTATTTTAATGGCAAGGAATCGGCTTGGTATTGCATAGAT
>JBLFZF010000057.1:0-21494 GCA_047610145.1 Salibacteraceae bacterium
ATTAGCCAACTGCTTAGAGCCAACACGAATGGTATCCACCTTAAAGGAAGTACATCCATTTTTTAATACCCCCTCTAATTTAACGGTATAAACACCAGCGGTTTGAAATGAGAAGTTTGGAGTCGATTTTTTACTTGTACCAATTATGGCCCCTCCTAAATAAAACTCCCATTGATAATTTACTATGGTATTAGATGGGTTGTTCGTTGTATTGTTAAATGTCACTCCCAAAGGCGCACATCCTTGAGTCTTACTAGAGGTGAAGTCTGTGACTACATTAGCCAGTACATAATTCGTTGCTTGACTAGAAGTGTCTGAACATCCATGATTTGTTGTCACAATTAAGGAATCGATTTGAGCGCCTAAAACATTTACTTTTTGAAATGAATTCTTTCCTTGAGAAGTACTCCCGGCACCAAACCGCCAATCCCAAGAGGTGATATTACCCACCGAGTTATCGAAGTAATTAGCATTTATTGGAAGAGCACATGACTGGCTTATGCTTAGTGAAAAAGAAGAATGAACATCTTCAACCTCTATTATAGTTAACAACGTATCCATACACCCTGTTGATTTAGTTAAAATCAAGGTTACCGAATATGTACCGGGAACACTGTAAGCATGAGTAACCGAAGATCCATTTTTGACCGTCCCATCCCCAAGCATCCAATTAAAATCGACAGCAGAGGTATTTGCGCACACAAAACTTTCGGCAAGATTTACACACATAGTATCTGGAACTGATAAGGTATACGTAGTATCCTCCACCACAAATAAATCAGGTACCTGTAAGGTATCGGAGCAACCTATAGAATCAATGGTGATCAACTCTAAATCATACGTACCAGGTACATTTATTGCTATCGCTAATTGAGGAGTTGTGTAGGTTTGGTTCCCAACATTCCATATACTAGAGCTGGTACCTACCCCATTTGATGTGTTTATTAAATTCACATTAAGTGGAGGCTCGCAGCTTTGGGCAACTCCTAAATTTAAGAAACTAGCTGTTGGAATATCTGTAATAACGGGCTGCACTAAAGAATCACGACCTATACAACCTAAAGAATCGGTCACTATCAGACTAATTGCATAAGACCCACCGAAAGAATAAACATGAGAGGTGTTTTGAAGAGTGTCAGGAATACTGCCATCCTTAAATTGCCACTCCCAAGAAACAATAGGAGTATTAGCTGGAGCAGACACCTCATTTACTTGAAGCGACATAGGTACACATCCTGCTAAAGCAGACACCCAAATAACGGGAGACGGATTTGTTGCGACAATTATTCTGCTTTGAGAATGTAACTGAACGGTATCTACACCATCAGAAATTGTAAGTAACACATCATAACTACCAGGAGTCACATAAATTACCGATGGATTAATAACGTTACCTACTGAAACATTACCATTACCAAAATCCCATTTTCTGTATATAATTCCAGTTCCTGTAGAAACATCTTGAAAATTGACGGTTAATGGACCACATCCTGTAGACACATTTGTTGTAAACCCAGGAGTGATTTGAGCAATTCCAATAGAACACCACAAACCACATATTAATCCAAAAAACAGCTCTTTACTGAAAGAGCAATTCATCCATATATTTCTCGCTTGTTGAATCATTAGTACTACAGTTTTAATTGTTTAAGACTTCTTTACAGAAGACTGTTTTGAAAACAGCCGCTGGTCCATTTACACCCTTATTATTGTCATTTTAGTTTTCAAAATTCACATCAGCTTTGCACAAATAAACGGGTACAAAAACAGATTTTTCATTTAAACTATATCGAATTCACTATTTGATAATCAGTAATTTACATCCAGCAAACACTTTCATACACTAATGCCGTAGTAAATCTTGAATACAATTTAAGACGAGCAAATGACATCTATTTTAAATATTTTGTCAAAAGCTTTAATTGAAGTAATATTTTAAGCTATTTACCGAATAGTTAAAAATATAAGCGTAAGATATTTCGACTTAAAAAAGGAGGTTTAAGGAGCGTATTAAATCGTTTAAGGTGTGAAATAGGTATCTAAATAAATAATAGTTTTAAACCCTTATTCAATCCCATTAAGCATAAAGTACATTCTAGTTTCGCTCAAAAGAAAACGTTAAATTCGTTAGTGAATTAATTCAACCTAACACAATCATATAATGACAGCAGTAATTGACCGATTTATAAAAAATGCATTTGGTAATTTAACCGGCTACTCAAAACTAGATACTGATCCGGCTTCTCGAAACAGAATAGCAGAGTACGCCATGTTAAAATCATACCAAACGGTATATGAAAGAAATAAAATAAAGCGCCCATTAAACACGCTCAAAAAAATCACCTACACAGAAAACCTTGCTTTTGGAGCCACTCAGGAAGAGGCCAAAAGACAAATGTCTAACCCACCTATTGAAGCCCTTTTCAATACAAATAAGATAAATAGAAATATTTTACTGTTTGCAGAGAAAAAATCGGGTGTTCACGTACAAGTTGAAATGCACTTTCACGAAAACAGCCTTTTTCTATTCAAGGTCTTATTTCCAAAAGCCACACCTATATTAAGGATAAATCTAATTAAGCAACTCCTTACAGAATACGGTATTGCAAATGTAGATCTTACACTACATACTGTTTACGATCACAATAACAACTGTATTCAAATTAGAGACCTAAATACTTTTGAGGTGATTTACTCTGCATTAGATAGCCCCTTTTATAATAAGTTAGTAAAAGAATTAAATCGATCTAACAATCAGTTATTAGCGGATTATAAGCTCACGGACGCTCCAATAATTACTAGGTAATCTTCGGCCCGTTTAATTTTTAGGAAATAAATTTTGCCAAAAGCTTACAAAGTTTTTATTTTCTTTACCCCCAAGGCCAAAGCGAATAGCTCCCGTATCTTTTGACTTGATTAGTGTACCAACAAGATTATCCCAAACTGACAAAACAGACCCTAAATTACGATCAAAGTGTTTCGGGTTTTGACTATGATGTATCTGATGTTGCACCGGACTAATAAAGATAGACTCCATCCACTCTGGGTAAAACAGCTTCACATGTGAATGACGTAAATTAGCCCCCAAGGCCATGAAAACAAACCCAAACACATTCACTCCCAAAATAGCCAGCACATTAAATGCCCCATTCGCCAAATAATCAAACAGTCCGGTCACTACACCAAAAACAAAAATTCCTTTAAGGTTATTCACCAATAGCTCTATGGGGTGAATGCGATATTGAGTAATTGGATTTAGCACTGTAGCTGCATGGTGGACTTTGTGGAATCGCCATAAAAAAGGAACTTTATGAAATAAGTAATGCACCAAAAAACTACTTAAATCTTTTACCACAAACAAAACCAATGTATATCCTAATACCATCCAAAATTTAGAAATAACAACCGTTGGGTAATCAAAGTGGTTTAATAAATACTCCTTAATATAAAAGGACAAATACAACCCGAGGATTAAAAAAGGACCAATAAAAACGACTTTAAACACCCCATTAAGAAATAGAAATAAGTAATCCACTTTCGGAGAATTTCCCCACCACACCTTTTTATTGAAGAGGTATTTGAAAAAACTCACCTTTGGCCTAGTGGATGCATACACCAAAAATGCCAATAGCAATGTGGAAATCAAAAAGCCAAAATACACCCGTTTGTTAGGATCTATAAAGTACCCTCCAGCCAATTCAAACCCTTCGGTCACTTTTAGGTATATATCGGTAACCGTCACTTTATTTTCAATCCAAGAGTGACAAAAATAGACCGCGGCTCGGCAGGAATAATTCCAGGGCCGGGATATCCGGAAGCCCTTCGAGTAAAATAAGTGTTGTTGGCTAAATTGTTAATATTTGCTTCTACATAAAGCACCTTAAAACAATACTTAAACGAAAAATCCATCACCTGATACGAGGGTATGATCCCACTCACTGCATTTGGGTCAAACTCAGAGTTAGAGGCATCCGAAAACTGTTCTCCAGTGAAGCTATACTGAAGACTTAATTTTAGCTTATGTTGAACCCAAGTGACTCCTGCTTTTGCGGTTAGGTTTGGGACTAGCTCCACTTTATTGCCTTCAAAAGCTGATTCTTGACTATCGGTATATTGACCATCAATAAACGCTAGGTTCACAAAAGTTTTCAAACTGTTTTTTTTATCCATATCCGTATTTAGCCGAAACCAATCTACTTCTATTACTCCTTCTAAACCGATGGTAGAAGATGCCGAAACATTGGTACGGTAGCGATACGTTTTAAACAATAGAGAATCTACCTTTTGCACAAAGCCAATTCTATTGTCATAGCTCAAATAAAAGGCACTTACATCATACACCAAAAATGATTTTAACTTTCCTCTAATCCCAATATCAAAATTATAACCGGTTTCATCTTGTAGGTTTGGATCTACCCTGAAATTAGGATTGTTAATTCGTAAGTCATTAAAGTTTATGGCTTTATAGTTTTGTGAGATATTCCCATAAATTTCTAAAAGTTCTGAAGGTTTATAACTAGCACCTATAGCAAAAAGAACAAAAGATCTCGGTTTCGAAAGTTGATCGTCAATGAGCGTATCAAATAGTATGTTTCCCGCTAAATCACGTGTGGTTTGTCGGTAGTACCCATTTGACTCTGTTTTAATATTTTCGTATCTCAATCCGGGTTGCAAGCGCAACTTATCTGTTACTTGAAAGATATTCTCGGCAAACAAGGCGATGTTTTGGCTTGGGAATTTAAAGTCAGAGCCTGCTAAACTATCTGGATTATTATAGGTGAAATTAGGTCCATATCCATCATCGGTCAACCCTTGTTGCTTATGGGTATCACCTCTGTAAAAACGGGCACCCACAATAAGAGTGTTTAAGCGCTTCTTTATGGAATACTGTTTCAATATTTTTGTTTCATTACCCACGTTTAAATAATTATCTTGTAGCAAATCTCTATCAAGTAATGGATCCGTACGAGTAATATTCCCTAAAAAACCAGAGGCATTTCGAGTAGCAATAAGGGCAAAAAACTTAGAACTTAATTTTAACTGGTTGTTAAAGCTATAATCTACGGTTAAACTAGGTAAATTCCAATCTACATTAAACCAGTTTCTTTCGCGGATAGATTGTGAGGCGTCATCCTTAAACATGGCATCCGTTAAACCTCCCGGTTGATGCGCTAAATAAGTAAAGTACGAAAAATCGAAAGTGAAATTCAGTTTCTCTG
Source organism: Salibacteraceae bacterium (assembly GCA_047610145.1). GTDB lineage: Bacteria > Bacteroidota > Bacteroidia > Flavobacteriales_G > Salibacteraceae > CAJXZP01. The sequence continues at coordinate 5,220 of JBLFZF010000057.1, forward strand.
TGGGACTATATTTTAAATATCCGTAAAAATTTTTAGCAGTGAAATCAGAATGGGGTCTCCAGCCATCCCCTTTTTTATAAATGAAGAAGGCATAATACGCTAGTTTCTTGTACTTCCCACCCACGGCATTGAAACTATTGAAAAAACCAAAAGAGCCAACAGTTTGTCGACTCTCTATTTGAAGGGGTTTATCCGATTCGGGAGTTTTCATTTTATAGTTAATCATGCCGCCAAACTGTGTACCATACTGCAAGGCACCGGCTCCTCTAACCACTTCAATACGTTTTAAACCCTCTGCAGGTGGAACATAATAGGCATCCGGATACCCCAGAGCATCTGCACTAATGTCGTATCCGTTTTGACGCATATTAAAATTAGTAGATCGCTCAGGACTTAGCCCTCTGCCTCCAATTTCTGTATTCAAACCAGCCCCATTACTTTCAAAAATATTAAGACCAGGCACTTTTGAATATACTTGGCGACTATTGTTGGTTGCCAAATTAGCGGGTAATTGGGTTACCTCTATTCGCTCCGACTTCTTACCCGAGAAAATATACATATCTTCTACGGAGCGCATTTGCAATTGCTGCAGTTCCTCTTCACCCCTATGGTCAGACACCACCACTTCTGAGAGATTAAATACTTGTTCCACAACAAAAACGGTATCATCTTGATACGGAGTCAACACAGATGTAGCCGAGACAAACCCCTCGGCTTGTGTAAGAAAAGAAATTGTTTCAAACTTTTTGAACGGGACTGAGATTAGGCCCTTCTTATTGCTAGAAAACTCTTTATTTAACTCTATACTAAACGCTACCAACCCTGATATTGGGGTATTATTGGTACTAGAAACAAAAACAACGTTCCATTTTTCTTGTGATATCCCTACCAAAGAAAAGCCAGCACATAATAATACGAGTACGAATTTTTTCATTTGAAATTAAAGACTAATCTCCATCAGAGTCTTGATAGGTAATTAATACAGATAGTGCCGATGGCATTTCTACTTTTAGTAAAATAATGGTTTTTTGCATTTCGTCATATACTTCTTGAACTAGCGGTTTGTTATTTGTTACATCTTCTGATAATGGTCCCGTTAAGGCGTTCAATTTATTCAAAACCGACTCTAATTGTATATTAATGTTTGACGCTACTTCTGACGCTCCTTCAAAGCTCAGGTAATCATCAAACCCAGATCCATTCGTTCCGTTTTCATTTATTCCATTAAATACATTTTTAAATGATGTAATACTTTGCTTCACAAGCATTAACGAATTCTTACTGTAATATGCTTCCACCTTTTCTGGGTTAGCTACACCTAAAGATCTTACGCCAAGAGGAATACCCACTTTACCATCTCTAATAAACCGTTCAAAATCTAACACGGTAGAATTAAGCATCAAACTCACCGAGCTACCCACAGCATTACCATCTGAATTTTGAAATGTTTGTTGATACCCGTCTGCTACCCATTCTTTTTTTACCTGAGAAACAACCTGTAAGCTCTGCGCTACCACTGCTAATAAATACGCCTTTCTTTGAGCAGAATCTGCATTAGAAGTATACATTTCCAAAACCTCTTGTTCTGTTTTTTGATTTCCATACATCAAATAACCTACTGCTGGAAATCCTTTAGCCGCAATGTTTCCAATAGAGAATAAATCATAATTACCATTCGCAATATTGGCTTCAATACTCGATTCTGAGGTAGGGTAAGTACTCAAAACCGAACGCAAAGTGTGGTTAACTGCTGGCCCAAACTCAAATGAGGTACAGTTTTGGTAACTTAATTGCGCTTGCAAAAGAGCCGCACCCAGTTCATCAAGCGTTATCAAAGTTGGGCTTTCATTAAAGTCAATAACACGGGTTTGCAGCTCCGTCATTTTAACCTCTAAATCCGTATACCTTGGAAGAATCAAGTTAGTACCATAATTCACCAATAACTCCGCTCGATTATACGTAGAGTCATCACCCGAACCCTCTTCTTTTTGACGGCAACCTGCACTGAATAAGATAAGCCCCAAACTGAAGAATATCGTGCGTTTTAATATTTTCATACCTTTAAATTAGTCACAAATGTAAAATGCAAATGGTCAGATAAGGAAAACACCTCATCTGACCGCTTTACCAAAATTTCAATGTTTTGCTTACAAATTATCCTTCACTAAGTCTAAACCATATACTTCACTCAGCTTATCTTTCGCTTGATTCAATGTACTCACAGTCACGTTTAAGAAATTAGGAACCATTTGTCCACCCATATCTGTTCTAAACAAATCTTTCACTAATGCTAAATCAGCATCTGAAATTAGCTTATCACTATTGTAATGTAACGAAATAATAAACGCATATGCTTCTGAAATTTCGTGATTACGTAGGGCATCATCACCAAAGTTGGCCACACTACCATTGATATAATGGATGGCAGTAGTTACCATGATTTTTTCGTATTCTTTTCTTAATTGAATGGCTGCAGCATCGCGGCTTGGATAGTCATTACTAGAGATAGAAAAACGACCTTTAATAAACTCATACATTACGTTACCTACTGTTTCTAAACCAGCATCAGAACCTTTTTTAGCGTATTTGGCGTGGTACCTTAGACTTTTATCGCTATAATTAGCTTCTGTTAAATCAACAGTAGCTCCAAAATATCCGAATGCCTCATCCCAATGGTGCTCCATATCGGTACCTTTATCAACAGTTACATCTGTATTGTTAACGGCATTACCAATTTTTCCTTCACGGGTATATGTTTCACTAATTTGATAGTAGAAAATCGCTCCCATTAATCCTTTCTCTACCAGTTGCGCATATTCCACTCCGTTTTCATCAAAATAATAGGCCTTTGATCCTGACGTAGAAACACCTGCAGTACCTGGAGACCAGGTTCCAGCACTGCTTGCGCTAATAGAGCCTAATCTATTTATATAATACTCAAAAGTGGTGGTTCCCATCGCAGCACCTCCGCCAGCGTAACATTTATTTTTTAATTGTTTTGTAGAGATATTTAAAGCTGAATCTGCAAAAGGACTATTCTCATTCGCAAACATGTCTAACATGACTTGTGCATTCGCAGGAGTTCCAGAACCAGGCTTTTTCATTTCTGCTGTTAACTCAGCCAACATATCTAATCTGTCCGTTTGACCGGAGTAACTTACATTCGTAAAACTGTATTCGTTAGGTTGTTGAGGAGTTCCGTCTACAGGTGTTGTTTCTTCTTTTTTACATGAAGCAGTAAACAATACAGCTCCTAATACTAATAGTGATAATTTTTTCATTCTTATTTAGATTGATTTTAAATAACGATCGCAAATCTAAAGAGAGAAAGGGAGTTAGGAAATACCTAAAAGTAGGTATTTTCCGATTTTACAGAAATTAAAAATCCTTGTACAACAAGTATATCTTACGTGTTTCCAGGTATTTATTCAAATCAATATTCCAAGAATCAAGAATACTAGGAATAGCTATTCCATCTCGTATCTGCTTCTGTAAGGATTCGGTACCTGCCAAACGACCATAAAAATGATTCTTTAAAAAGAACGTCTGTTTATCTATAGAATTAGAATAAGCCCATACCAAATAATCTAGCTCGATTTCTGGGCTCCCGTAAAATGAGTCTAAATCAAAACCACGCAAATCTTTACCCATACACTTTTGCCCTTTATACTTGGGGTATTTCGCACCTGGTTTAGATATAGGAACATACGAAAATGGGGCATTCTGTATGTTGGGAGAACCAAAGGTTTGGAATGGAAAATCTGTTCCTCTACCTGCACTTACATTAGTTCCTTCAAACAAGCCCAATGTTGGGTATAAATACACGGCAACCATGTTGGGTAAATTAGGAGATGGCTTTACCGGTAATTGATACAAATCTTTATGAGACCAACCTGTAAGTAAAACTATTTTCAGTTCACACTTTAGACTATTACCCAACCAGCCTTCCTCATTAATCATTTGTGCAAACTCGCCAACGGTTAACCCATGAACAATAGGCACCGTATGCATACCTACAAAAGATTGTTGCTCCATTTCCAATACAGGACCAGCCACATAAAACCCATTTGGGTTAGGTCTATCCAATACCATAAACTGCACGTTATTTTCTGCACAAGCTTGCATAACATAATGCATGGTAGATATATAGGTATAAAAACGAACCCCTACATCTTGAATATCAAAAATGACTACATCTATTCCTTCTAAGTCTTGAGGTGTAGGTTTTTTATTCTTTCCGTATAAACTTTTAATAGGAACTCCAGTTTTTGAATCTATGCCATCCTTCACCCTTTCGCCAGCATCGGCAGTTCCTCTAAACCCATGCTCCGGAGCAAACACTTTTTTTACGTCTATCCCTTTTTCTAAAAGGAAATCTACTAGGTGAGTTCCAAATACTTCACTCGTTGGGTTGACTACCAAAGCCACTTTTTTATCCATTAATTGAGGCACGTACAAAGAGGCTCTTTCTGCCCCCACCAAAACTTGATCAGCTGTTTTAATGAGCGATGAATCGAATGGTATTTGACCCATTGCAAAAACATGCACAAAAAATGTTGCTAGAAAAACAATAATATCGCTACTCAAAATCCTCATATTCTATTTGCAAAGTAAGTCGTTTTACAACTAAATTTCCAAAACACATATACCAGTTTTCATTATTTCATTGTCAATTAAAAATAAGTCCAAAGTCCGCTCTGAATAAGTTAATATTGCCCCAGTAAATACGCAGCATTGAATTTCGAACTTTATACCGCATTAAAACTAATACGAGGAAAATCATCTGATAAGAAAGGACGTAATGGTATTCGTCCAATTATCAATATTGCCCTTTTCGGAATTGCTATTTCTGTAGCGGTCATGATCATCTCTGTGGCGATTGTTACGGGATTCCAAAAAGAAATTCGTGAAAAAATAATTGGTTTTGGGGGGCATATTCAGATCTCCAATTTTCAGAGCACCGATGGGTTTGAAACCATACCTATCTCCACTGATCAAGAGTTTTACCCTGCGTTAGATACCCTAGATCAGGTAAGCAACATCCAGATTTATGCCAATATTGCTGGAATACTAAAAACAAAAGAAGAGATTTTAGGTGTCGTGCTTAAAGGGATTGGCCAAGACTTTGACTGGACCTTTTTTAAGGATTACATGGTAGCAGGCGAGATTCTTTCTTTCCAAGACAGCACCAAATCAAACGAAGTGATCATTTCTCAAAAAATCGCTTTGAAAATGAATCTGCATGTAAGTGACAAATTTATTGTGTTCTTTATTGATGATAATAATAAACCTAGACCTAGAAAATTCAGTATTAAGGGGATTTACGCTACTAGTCTAGAAGGGTTTGATGATCTATTCATTCTCGGAGATATCCGACATATCCAAAGGCTTAATGGATGGAATGAAGACCAAGTAGGTGGTTTTGAAGTTAACCTGACTCGTTACGAAGACTTAGACGAATTAGATGATTTCATTTTTAACAGTATCCCTTTTGAATATAAAACCACCACCATTATCAGTAAGAACCAAAACCTTTTCGGTTGGCTAGATTTACAAGATATCAATGTGACTATCATCATTGGGCTGATGATATTTGTGAGTGGAATCAACATGGCTTCGGCTCTATTAATTATGATTTTAGACCGTACCCGTATGATTGGAATATTTAAAACTATGGGCGCCACGAATGGAAGTATTCGTAAGATATTTTTATACATAGCGGCTTATTTAATGACAGTTGGTTTGTTTTGGGGAAACCTCATCGGATTGGGAGTTGCGATGGTTCAGAAGTATTTCAAATTATTTACTCTAGATCCAGAAACGTATTATATTTCACACATTCCAATTAACATAGAGCTATCCAGTATTCTCTCGTTAAACATTTTCACTTTGATTTTGTGTTTAGTTATGCTTATTGCCCCCACATTTATAGTTACACGTATAAATACGGTGGAAGCGATCAAACTGGATTAACTGACAATTAAATTACGTTCTATACCCCCATTATTTCTAAAATAATGAGTCTATTTGCAGCGTAAAAAAACCATTATATGAATCACGTAAAGATTTTTAAATATTTAGCCATTTTGGAAGGGATTAGTTACATCATTCTTTTAGGAGTTTGCATGCCATTAAAATACATTTGGGACATTCCAGAACCCACCAGACCGGTAGGAATGGCGCATGGTGTATTATTTGTGGCTTATTGCTTATGGCTTTTAATTGTAGGAATTCAATTAAAGTGGAATTTTAAAATCTTAGTTATTGGTTTCATTGCCTCTTTATTACCATTCACAACATTTATGTTTGAAATGAAATATCTACCTAAACAAAACAATTAAATACAACCTAATAAACAGATTTAATATGACTCCAGATAAAAAGGTTTACGATAATATTTTAGGGACTATTGGAAACACGCCAATGGTTCGCTTAAATGAAATAGCAAAAGATATCCCTGGAACTATTTTAGGGAAAATTGAATATTTCAATCCCGGCAACTCTGTCAAAGACAGAATGGGGTTGAAAATGGTAGAAGATGCGGAAGCGAATGGTACGCTAAAACCAGGAGGAACTATTATTGAATGCACCTCTGGAAACACCGGAATGGGAATTGCTCTTGCAGCCATTGTTAAAGGGTACAAGTGTATATTCACCACTAACGACAAACAGAGTAAAGAAAAGGTAGATGTACTACGTGCTCTTGGGGCAGAAGTTATCGTATGTCCTACTGCGGTGGCTCCTGACGATCCAGAATCTTATTATTCGATTGCGGAAAAGAAGAATAAAGAAACCCCAAATTCTGTTTGGTTAAACCAGTACGACAACCTGTCTAATCGTCAAGCACATTACGAATCTACAGGACCTGAAATCTGGGAACAGACGGAAGGAAAAATCACTCATTTTGTGGCCGGTGTTGGAACCGGTGGAACTATTTCTGGCGTAGGTAAATACCTAAAAGAAAAAAATCCAGATATTCAATTATGGGGCGTAGATTCTTACGGGTCTGTTTTCAAAAAGTATTTAGAAACGGGAGAGTTTGATGAAAAAGAAATTCACTCGTATTTAACTGAAGGGATTGGTGAAGACATTCTTCCTAAGAATGTAGATTTCTCCATTATAGATCATTTTGAAAAAGTAACGGACAAAGACGCAGCTGTTATTGCTAGAGAATTAGCGGTAAAAGAAGGCTTATTTATGGGCTATTCTGCAGGCTCTGCATTTGGAGCTGTTCGCCAAATGAAAGATCAATTAAAAGAAGATGATGTCGTGGTTATTCTTTTTCACGATCACGGTTCTCGTTATGTAGGTAAAGTCTACAATGACGAATGGATGAAGGAACAAAACTTCATGTAGGTTGGTTTCTAGAGTTGAACAATTTAACTTGAAGGTCGGGTAACCGAAGTGTGGAGATTGAATTTAAAGATATAAAAAAGACCGAAAACAGAAGTTTTCGGTCTTTTTTATGCGTGTCTACTTCTTATATAAAGCTACCATCTTTGGCTACAAAGTGTGTGGTAGATTGACTTAATCTTTCTGTATTGTATTTTGTATACTCCCCAGCAAAGGCCACACGCTTTTCAATAGTTTCCTCAAACCTACCCATGGCATCTAGTGTCAACTCACAGGCTTCGCGTACTCCATGATTACCCCCATCATTGTGTGTTAAAAAATCGTAATATCCGTTCTCTCTGCAATACGCTATAAATAAAGGATTGGCTTTCCGGTTAATCATCACTCTGTACGCCACTTCTTTGGCTAGCGAAAGATCTAGAATATCATCGTATACAAACATAATTTCATTGGCTTTAACCTGATGATTCTCTGCTAAAAATGCTACTATCTCTACTTTATTTTTCGCACTAGAAAAAGTAGCATCTAAGCGTTCTCTTTCTGCCCAAAATTTGGCAGTCGTATTGTTCTCCCCAGAAATTATTGCGGTGAATGGCATTTCACGATTCTGTAACCAAAAACCAAAACGTAACATATTTACTCCCATAGAATCAGCCTCACTAAAAGTACTACTCCTATTTTCATTTTTATGTCCGGCATGGAAAACACCATCCCAATCAAATAAGATGACTTTTATTTTTGCTAATTTATCTTTCATATTCTTTCGATTACCTTTTCATAAAAACACGCTGATCTTTTTCGTTCAAACGCAACTCTGTTAATTTGGCGTCAATTCTAGAAACCAAACCACTGTAATCTGCCGCTATTTTGGTATTGGTCTTTTTAGCATATGCCAAAGATTGTGTTTCATAATAATCTCTTAAATCAACCATTGCACTTACTGCATAATACCTGACGAACCAGCCCAATTTGTTCGAGGCTTCTTTTTCGAATATCGAAATCCCTTCCTCTTGCGTTTTCACATCATCAATCTCAAACAAATAGTCTTTATAATAGTCGATAAAACTCATCACTTCATACCCTGCAGACTTTGGATACAAAGCCTGAAAGAAAGGTGCGTTTCTCACATTTCCATACACCGAATAGACTTCCGCTACAGAAAACAACACATCCATACTTTTAGAGTCTATATTCTGATCTGCATGAATCATCCCTTTGGCAGAGTCTGCAATAGCGATACCTCTAATCAGTTCGCTAATCACTAGGTAAGAACTATCTGTATTTATCTGATTTTCAAAAACCGGCAACACTCCTTCATCCCAAGAGTACTTGTCATACAAACCAATTATCGCTTCCGTTCTCACCGCTGAGCTTTGGTCATTTTGTAAAGTTGTTATCAATATATCCCGAAGTTGAAGATCATTAATCTCATCAAAAATTCCGTATTTTGAAACAGCTAGCTCCCGTATACCTGCGTAATCATCCATCATGGCATTTAGCAATAATTGTTTTGCCAACAGAATTTGAGTGTCATCGATACTGGCAAAAAGAACGGCCTCCCTCTTATCCATATACAAAGGCGCATTTTCATACATAAACATCATTTCAGTCATGGTACGATTTTCCGTTTTTTCACATACCAAAATTTTACGAGCATCAAAATTCACCAAGTCGGGCTTCGCATCTACATGAAAGCTAAAAGTTTGATTTACGCTATCCACCACTACTTGGTAGGTTTGCCTTTTTCCATTTGCATAAATATCAATATCCACCGGAAGTTTAAAAAGCGAATATTCGCGAACATCTTGTACCTGAGAGACTAAAATGTTTTGAACAGAATTTGTAGAGTCAAACGCATACGTAATTTCTAGCTCCGGGTGTCCTTTACCCATAAACCATTGATTAAAAAACCAATTTAAATCTTCTCCCGTTACCTCTTCAAAAGCTAACCGCAATTGATGCATTTCCACTGCGGTATATTCATTGGCATGTAGATAGTTTTTCAAAGCTGTAAAGAATGCCTCATCCCCTACATAATTTCTTAGCATATGTAATATACGCCCTCCCTTTGCATACGAATGATTATCAAACATATCATCCGGTTGGTTGTAATAGAAACGAACTGCATTTTTAGCGCTTGCATTATTCACTTCTCGTAAATAAGAGCTTAATTCATAGTGCAGGCTTTCATCTGCTTCCATGCGTCCATATTTATGCTCTCTCCATAAGTATTCTCCGTAGGTAGCAAACGATTCGTTAAGCGGCAGATTTGACCACGACTCGCACGTAACTACATCGCCAAACCACTGATGAAAGAGCTCATGTGCCACTACATCTTCATTTTTCCCGTCAATCATTTCTATATGCGTTTGCTGCACATAGTCACCGAAAATAACGGCCCCTACATTCTCCATAGCTCCCGACACATATTCTTGCACCACTACTTGAGAGTATTTACTCCACGGGTATTGATACCCTAATAGGTCAGAATAAAAAGTGATCATTTCAGTCGTATTTTCAAAAATCTCACGTGCATATGGTTCGTAGTCTCTATCTACATAATAATTCACCTGCATACCATCTAATGAATCTTTTACCACGGCATAATCACTAATCGCCATCATAAAAAGATAGGGTGCAATAGGTTTATTTTGCACCCAAGTATCTGTTCTTTTTCCATTTCCATCTGCCTTAGAACTAACTAAATCACCATTCGATAAGGTTGTAAATTTATCTTCTACAGTGATCGCTATTTGATGGGTACTTCGCTCATTGGGAGAATCAATAGTTGGAAACCACACTGAATTTGCTTCGGTTTCTCCTTGAGTCCATATCTGTTGTGACATATCGGGATCTTCACCCAATGGGTTAATGAAATACAAGCCTTTGTCACTCTCCACAGCTTTCCCGATATTGATCATCCGCTCTTCTGGTTTAGCAATGTACTCAATCCGTATTTTTAACTGCTCTGATTTCGCATAATTTCTATCTAATTGAATAGTTAACATATCATGACCATAAGCAAACTCCAAAGGAGTTGTAAGGGTTCCTGAAATTAGAGAAACCATTTTAATCTCTTGACCTTTCGCATCTAACACCACTTCCTCAATTGGATAGAAATATGGTTTAAGAATAAGCTCGGCTTCGCCAAATAAATACTGCTGTTCCCAATTAAAGCTAACTTTCAAATTGGTATGAATAACATCCACCTTTCTAGTCCTAGACCCTTTATATTCTGGACTTCCATACACTTCCAATGCTGCTAATTCTATGGCTCCATCTAGGTATACAGAACTCTTTTTAGTGGGATTACATCCAGAAACAACAACAGCTAATAAAATAAATCGAACAAGGAATTTTTTCATAGACACTTTTAATGATTACCTATTCACAGGTAACTCAAATTATTTGCAAGATAGAAAAGTAAAGTGTTTTTCTTTATGTATTAATCCGTAAAAACAGGAATCGACTTAATATTTGTACGAAAAATAAAGCAATTAAAAACTGTAAGTTAGTATCTTTGACTTTATAAAATTAAGTCCATGTATACGATTAAGATTAATGAGAACAAGTATGATGTAGTTCCTGAAAACGGAGACCATCATACGGGAACAGTTAACGGTAAAACGTATGAAATGGATATGGCACAAAAAGATGCCACGAATTGGATTATAAATAAAGATGGCGAAGAGCACCGAGTAGAAATTGCCAACTTGGATACCGATAATAAAGTAGCCACTATTCGTATTAACGGACGTAAGTACGCGATGAAACTAACCGATCAATTTGATACCCTATTAAAAGATCTTGGTTTAGAGGGAATGGCAGTAAAGAAGATTAGCGAAATCAAATCACCCATGCCAGGGCTTGTTTTAGACATTCTAGTTCAACCCGGTGACGTGATTAAAAAAGGTGATCAGGTTTTAGTTCTGGAAGCCATGAAAATGGAAAACATCATTAAATCACAAACGGATGCCGTGGTAAAAAGTGTGCCTATTGAAAAAGGTGTGGCCGTTGAAAAAGGTCAGGTTTTAGTGAAGTTTGAGTAGCCTTACTTTTTCTCAAAAAATTCCACTTGGAAATCATCAAATAAAACACTGTTCTCTCCACGATACCATAAAAGAGCTCTGAACTGGTCATGACCATTTCTAACTTCAGGAGATAAGTAATCAAAACTTAGTTTATTCCACTCTCCCAGCTTTAAATCCAAACTATTTGATTTCACCGTTTTGTAGTTATAGGCATATCCTTTGTGCGCAAAATGCACCACCAAAATAAAATCATCCGTTTCCATACTATCGGGTAAAAACACATAGCCAGTCACCCTAAACCATACATGATCTCGATTGGTAATATCCTTATATTCTGCTTCAATTACAGGCGAATAAATGGTTTCCGGATCTAGTTTAAAAGAACAGCAATCAGTCCTGCCTAGATGGGCCATTTCATTTGCAAAATCCAAACTAGTTAAAACCTGTCGATCATACTCAGCCTCATTAGTAAAAGCATCGGTTCCGGTATAGTTTCTATCTACCAACAATAGTTTTTTGTCTTCTGGGCTAGCAGACAACTTTCCAAAAGTAGCCATGTAATACTCCGTAGTCATCCGATCTGCATGCAATACTCCTATGTTAAATTGAATAGTTTGAAACACGTTCAAGCCCACTAACAAAAATATAATACTTCCAATACTCAATTTAATGTATGGTTTCTGATCCAAAAGCCATACGATAAAATAGCCTAATCCGATAGCCATAATAGGATAAGAAGAAACCATGGCTCGCTGACTAAAAGATTGTGCATACCACCAATTGGACCAGCTCGAGACTAAGTATAAATTCAAAACAAAAAACACGCTAATAGAATAAAAAATGGATCTATTACGATTGTACAAATGGTAAAAACCAATGACCGCAAACACAATGATAGGCGTGTAAACTATCCACCCTTTACGAAAGCTAAACAGAAACTCATTGGTAAATGGACTCAATAACTCCAATCCCTCACCGGGATTCCCTCCGTAGCTATTGTATACAAATTTACCCGCGTACATTTTCCAGTAAACTAACTGTAAGAGACCTATTGAAAAAATGATTAGTCCAAACGTGAATACTTGATTCCTATTGGCCCAAAGCGTATTCCATTTTTGCAAAAGTGTATCTTTAGAGTAAACTCCCCAAAGCACAGGAATAGCAAGAACCACTATCTCTGTAGGTCTACTTAATGCCATTAAACCAATGACAATAGCCAATGCAACGGAATACTTATTCTTGTATAAATCGTGCCATTTAATAGTCCACCAAAGAACAAGCGCATATCCCGTAAACAAGTAATTCTGCGACATCGCATTTTGACCATACATTCCAATATGTACCATGTAGTTTGTTCCGATTACTATCAGTAACAAAACAAAAGAAGCCACCTTCCAACTAAAAAAACGATCCAATACCTTAGTCAAAACCCAAAGGCCAATAATGGAATAAATTATACTTCCCAAAAACAACGCATATTGAAAAGGCAAAGAGAATCCGTCTATTGGGAAATCAAACATAATGGCTGCCCACCAGCCTACCAAAAAGAATGGCAAATACAGAAAAGCCATGCCCATGGAGTATTTCATGACATAATTACCTTCCGGCATCTTCATTCCTTGGTAAAAGGTAGCAGAACTTTTGTATTGCTCCATTAAATCCAGAATCACTCCTTCATTAAGCATTCCTAAATCATGGTAAATTAAAGTGGTAGGCAAATACAAATAATAGCCATACACGTCCCAAGAGATAATGTTTCCTGGTGCAAAAAAGTAATTTAGAACCAGTACAAACAGGGCTAGAACAAAGAAAGTAATACGCGTATTTGAATGCATAATAAATTAGTAATTAATGGACCAAGTTAATTAATTTAAGAATTGACAAAGCAAAAAAAAGCCGTTATCACTTTTGCGATAACGGCTTTTTATCTTTTATTGAGATTGATTATTTGATCAAATCTTGAACATCTAATAAACCAACTACTTTTCCTTCTGATACAACTACTAAAGAATCTACTTTAGTATCTGCAAATACTTTTTGAGCTTTGTAAAGCAACTCTTCCGCATCTACTGTTTTTGGTGCTTTTAAACCTAAATCGCTCATTTTGCTACGCACAGCATCAGCACCTTTAGTTTCGACCAATCTACGTAAATCACCATCAGTAAAAATACCAGCAGCGCCTCCGTTAGCATTGATTACGGTTACAGCTCCGTAACCACCAGCGGTCATTTTCACTAAACAATCCGTAACTGTAGCTTCCATAGATACATTAGGGTTTTTAGAACCTACCACATCTTTAACTTTAGCGGTCATAATATGGGTATCTTGCGTAAACTGATCCGTTCCCATTGTTGTAAAATGGTTTTGAGTCAATTGCTTGATTAATTTCCAAGGTACAGTAACTGTATGAACTCCTGCAGTAATCGCATTTCTTACGTGCTCAATGTTTCTAACGGAAGAGAACATGATTTTTGTATCGTAACCGTAATACTCAACAGCTTCCACACATTGCTGAACTAATGCCAATGCATCAGTACCTTGATCTTGTAAACGACCTACAAGCGGACAAACGTAAGTTGCACCAGCTTCCATCGCCATATATGCTTGTTGTAAAGTATATACCAAATGAATATTCACCATGAAACCTTCATCCGTCAATTTCTTACATGCTTTTACACCTTCTAAAGACATTGGGATTTTGTACACCGTTTTGTTACGATCTAATCCTAATGCTTCTTGACGGTAAGCTTCAGCTATTACCTCTTCTGCAGTTTCACCTAAAGCTTCAATTTGTAATATCTCAACAATTTTAGATAATTCAATGATTGTTCCATCCACATCTGTAATTCCATGACGGTGCATAAAAGTTGGTGTAGTTGTTAAACCCGTTAAAAAACCAATTTCCATTGCTTCTTTAATCTCCTCTAAATTTGCTGAATCTAAATATAATTCCATTTTTTTACGTTTTCTAAGTTTGTTAATTACTTGAACTATTTACGGTACTTTACCTCAAGCTCATGCATTTCGATCAAAGGCTTTAAATACTCTTTTAATTGAGTCATATCCATTTGAGATGCGGCATCACACAAAGCCTCACTTGGACAAGGATGTGCTTCCACAAAAATTCCATCTACACCCGCTGCAACACCAGCTCTACCTAATACATCTAAGTATTGACGTGCCCCTCCAGAAGGATCTGAACTAGGAATGCCATACTTACGAATGGAATGAGTTACGTCAAAAATAGTGGGATAACCTGTTTCTCTCATGTGATGAAAAGCACGCGGATCAACCACTAAATCGTTATATCCAAACGCATATCCACGTTCGGTCAAAAGAATATTTTTATTACCGGTAGACTCTACCTTAGCCACTGGCTTAGACATGTTTTCAGGAGCTAAAAATTGTGCATGTTTCAAGTTAATTACTTTTCCCGTATTTGCTGCGGCAACGGCTAACGTTGTTTGCATGACTAAATATGCTGGAATTTGTAAAACATCTACTACTTCTGCAGCCGCCTCTACTTGATCTGGGTAATGAATATCAGTTAATAATGGAAATCCGAAATCTTCTTTCACCCGTTGAAGAATTTTCAACCCTTCATCAATACCAGGGCCCATGTAATAATCTACCGAGCTACGGTTATCCTTTTGGAAAGAGGATTTATATATTAAAGGAATGTCCAAATCTTCACTAACTCTTTTCAAAGTTTCTGCGGTGTCCATCATTATTTTCTCTGATTCAATCACACAAGGTCCAGAAATCAAGAAAAGTTTATCGGCTCCGCACTCAACGTCACCTACCATTACCTTTTTAATACTCATTCAAAAAATTTTGACAAAAGTATAGTTTTATAGGTATAAATACCCCATTATTGATCATTGTATAGCACCTTAATTAATAGGTTCTTGGTTTTACAGGCTTTTCGCTCAATAATCTCATCTCAAGTTCAAGAATCTTTTAAACCCATATTACCTTACAAAAGAGAAAAATACCGCTAACCCAGAAATTAATGGGTATTATTCAAAATAATAACTTTTAAAAAACCTATTTTTCCAACCCAAAAAAAACATACATATGGATTCCATGAGTTTTTCGTTACTATCTATTCTTCAAGGGGTAGGAGGCTTAGTTTTTTTAGTTGCTCTTTTATGGCTATTTAGCACCAACAAAAAGGCAATTAACTGGCCTTTAGTCATAAAAGGACTTGTGCTTCAGGTAATTTTCGCCATTGCTATTCTTAAAATAGGGTTTATTGAAACAGGTTTTGAATGGGTAAGTCGCGCTTTTGTTAAGGTTATTTCTTTTACAAATTTTGGTAGCGAGTTCTTATTTGGTCAGTTTGGTAGTGGAGCTATTCACCCTGCGTTAGGAAACTTTGCATTCGTTGTACTTCCAACAATCATCTTCTTCTCTGCGCTTACGAGTCTTTTGTACTATTTGGGAGTTCTTCAAAAAGTGGTGTATGGAATGGCTTGGGTAATGAAACGAGTACTCAAACTATCAGGCGCTGAGAGTTTAGCCGCAGCAGGCAACATATTTTTAGGCCAAACAGAGGCCCCTTTATTGGTCAAGCCTTATTTAGGTCAGATGACTAAGTCAGAAATGATGTCGTTAATGACCGGTGGAATGGCCACCATTGCTGGAGGTGTTTTGGCGGCATACATTGGCTTCTTAGGAGGCGACAACCCCATAGAACAAACGTTATTTGCAAAACACTTACTTGCAGCTTCTATCATGTCGGCACCTGCGGCAATTGTAGCAGCAAAAATATTGGTTCCAGAAACCGAAAAGTTTGACAATACAATGCACGTCAACAAAGAAAAAATGGGTGCGAATGCATTAGAAGCTATTTCTAATGGGACTACAGATGGTTTAAAACTAGCCATTA
>JBLFZF010000058.1:0-21108 GCA_047610145.1 Salibacteraceae bacterium
CAAAGTCCAATACCGTGTTGTCTTCAATCCCTTCTAAATATTCAATTTTCATTAGGTCTGAATGTTCCCATTTAGAATTGCAGTGAATAAAGGTGTAACCTAAATTTCGAAGGTTGTCGTTTAAGTCGTCAAAAGTTAAATGTAGCTTTTCTTTACTGTTTAAGTTAATGACCGGATAAGCTTCATTCCAACCGGCTCTAAACAATTGAACCGTTTTAATATTAGGATCATACACCTTGTTTTCGTAACGAAGAAAGTCAGGGTCAAAATATTCATCTTGTTGGGCTAATGCTGATGCAGGAGTTATGAAAAGAATAAAAATGAATAGGAAACGGGAAATATTTTGTGACATTTAGTAGTTTTTCAATAAACGGATATTAAATCCTTAATAATTTCAGAATTTATGACATTTCAAATAAACAATTATTTACATTTGCGCGGTCATAAAATGGACGATTTATTCCATGAAAATTTTATCAAATATGATTTATTTTATCGGTTCTGCCAAGGTGAACACCATGGGAGTGCTATTCGTATGTACAAATCTCAAACCAAATAGTTTATGTCGAAGCATATAAACATTAAGAGAGGACTTGATATCAAGTTAGATGGAGCAGCTGAAAAAGTGACGTCTGAATCCTCAGCAAATGTTTTTGCTTTAAAACCCACAGATTTTACTGGGGTTTCTCCAAAATTGGTCTTGAAAGAAGGTGCTAAGGTGGAAGCCGGAACAGCAGTTTTCTTTGATAAGAACAAACCTGCAGTGCAGTTTTGTTCTCCAGTTAGTGGTGAAATCACAGAAATTAAGCGTGGTGAAAAGCGAAAAATTCTAGAAGTGATTATTTCTAGTGACAGTTCTTCTTCGTATAAGAAGTTTAGTCCAAAATCAGGTTCTCGTCAAGAAGTGATTGATTCACTTTGCGAAAGCGGAATGTGGCCTTTTATAAAACAACGTCCATTTGATGTGATGGCAAATCCAGAGGATATGCCAAAATCAATCTTTGTGACTGCGTTCAATACAGAGCCATTAACTGCCGATTTTGATTACACCTTATACGGTCAAGACGTAGACTTTCAAAAAGGTTTGGATGTATTGGCGATGCTAACGGAAGGAGATGTTCATTTGAACATTCATTCAGAAAGAACAGCGTCAAATATGTTTAAAAGTGCTAAAAATGTAGTGACCAATACTTTCTCAGGAGCTCACCCTTCAGGTAATGTAGGTATTCAACTAAACAAAGTACAGCCCATTAATAAAGGAGAAACAGTTTGGACGTTGAACGCTTTAGGGGTAACTACTATTGGTAAGTTCTATAACTCCGGCAAATTTGATGTTTCTAGACTCGTTGCTCTTGCTGGTGGTAAAGTAACAAAACCTAAATACGTAAAGTCTATCGCTGGTGCTCAGGTATCAAGTATTACTTCAGGTAATATGGATAGCGATAATGCTCGTTTAATAAGTGGCGGTATTCTTACGGGTTCGAAAGTAGAAAATGAAGGTTTTCTAGGATTCTACGATTCAACAGTAACCGTTATTGAAGAAGGTAATCAAACAGAGTTTTTGGGTTGGATACTGCCAAGCCGTACTAAATTCTCTATGTCAAGAACCTTCTTTAGTTACCTTTCTCCAGGTAAGTCATACAATTTAGATACGAACCTTCATGGGGAGAATAGATCTTATGTGATGACGAATCAATATGAGAAGGTTTTTCCAATGGATATTTATCCGGTCCAGTTAATCAAGTCTTGTTTAGCCTATGACTTAGAGAAAATGGAAGCGTTAGGTATTTATGAAGTAGCACCAGAAGATTTTGCTTTATGTGAATTTGTGTGTACTTCTAAAACTGAGGTTCAAGATATTATAAGAACAACCTTGGATAGGGCATTAATTGATTTAGCATAATTATATAGACAATGAGCGATTTTTTATCAAAATACAGGCCGTTGTTTCACAAAGGAGCGAAGTATGAAAAGTTCATGCCTCTTTTTGAAACATTTGACACATTACTTTTTGTGCCAGATGCGACCACTTCAAAGGGATCTCACATTCGTGATGGGGTTGACTTGAAGAGAACCATGATTACCGTGGTTTTAGCCATGATTCCAGCATTGATTTTTGGTATTTGGAATACTGGACATCAACATTACTTAGCGATAGGCGAGTTTACTGCCTTAGGAGACGGGTTAATGGACAAGATGCTTTTTGGATCATTAAAAGTTCTTCCTGTGGTTATTGTATCCTATGCCGTAGGTTTAGGAGTTGAATTTATTTTTGGAATGAAAAACGGACACTCTCTTCAAGAAGGGTTTTTAGTGTCAGGTATGTTAATTCCATTGTGTCTTCCAGTAACCACTCCTTTATGGATGGTGGCTATTGCCACCATTTTTGCCGTTGTTATCGGTAAAGAAGTTTTTGGAGGTACCGGGATGAATATTGTAAATGTAGCTTTAACCGCACGTGCGTTTTTATTCTTTGCGTATCCAACAAAAATGTCAGGGGACAAAGTGTGGATTGATACAGATGGAATGGCCACCGTTGATGGATATTCAGGGGCAACTGCTTTAGGCGATTTAGCCAGTACTGTTCCTCTAGATAAAGCCAGCAATGCCGTGCAATCTACCATGACCATGTTCAATAGTGATGGGGTATATAGTTTATACAATTCTGTGGTAGGTATAATACCTGGCTCAATTGGAGAAACATCCGCTATTGCCATTGGTATTGGTGCGGTTATTCTTTTAATCTCGGGTATTGGATCTTGGAGAATCATGTTCTCATCTGTTGTGGGTGGACTATTAATGGCTTCCTTATTTAATTTATGGGGTGCTAATGCATTTATGGACTTAGAAGCAGTTCACCAATTAATGTTGGGTGGTTTCTTATTCGGTATTGTGTTTATGGCCACTGATCCAGTAACCGCGGCACAAACAGCAAATGGACAATGGATATATGGTTTCCTTGTCGGTTTCATTGCCATCTTAGTACGGGTATTCAATCCGGCCTATCCAGAAGGAATGATGATGGCAATTTTGTTTATGAACGTAATGGCTCCATTAGTGGATCACTATGTGATTGAAGCAAACATTTCTAAACGTTTAAAAAGAACAAAATTGGCTATTAGCCAATCTTAAATAGATTTTATTATGGCGTTAGATAAAAATAGTAACGGTTTCACCTTCGGCTTTGCAGCCGTATTGGTGATTGTGGTAGGAACTATTCTTGCAACATTAGCGGTGGTTTTAAAAGAACCACAACAAGCTAACTTGAAGCAAGAAAAAATGAAAGCAATTTTAATGGCTACGGGTGTTATGAATTCAGATGATGACATGGCAGATGCCCCAGCTCTATTTGAAACAACAATTACAAAACGTTTAGTGGTTAGTAGTTCGGATGGGTCGATTAAAACAGAAAATTCTGGTTCCATTGATGCGGGTCAAAAAGACGATGCTTTTAATATTGCTCTGCAAAAAGTATATGCAGCTAAAGTGAAGCCCATTAAAGCAAAGTATAAAAAAGATCCTCCATTGATGATTGCTAAAATTAAAGAGTTGGATTTAGATTGGCCTATATACGTGGCAGATGTCGAGGGTGAAACGTTGTACATTATTCCGATGGAAGGTACCGGTCTTTGGGGTCCAATTTGGGGATATGTAACTTTAGCCGGTGACATGAACACTATTAAAGGTGTAACGTTAGCGCACAAAGGCGAAACTCCTGGTTTAGGAGCAGAGATCTCGACTACTAAATTCCAAGATCAATACATTGGTAAAACCATCTTTGATGGGGATAAATATGTGTCTATTGATGTGTTGAAAGGTGGTGGCGCTAAAGAAAATCCGCATGCTGTGGATGGCATTACTGGTGGAACTATTACTTCTGTTGGCGTAGGCGAAATGTTCTACAGATCTTTAGATTTATATGTACCTTATTTTAATACAGTTAAATAGTATCAAGTTATGAGCGAAGCAACTGCAAAAAAAGAAGGATTGTTCTCAAAGAAGAACATGAAACTTATCACAAATCCGCTGAACGATGAAAACCCAATTACCATTCAGGTATTAGGTATTTGTTCTGCGTTAGCTATTACCGTTCAGGTAAAGCAAGCTATTGTAATGTCATTATCAGTATTATTTGTATTGATTTTTTCAAACTTAATTATCTCTTTAATTAGAAATATTATTCCGGGTCGTATTAGAATTATCGTTCAGTTGGTAATTGTTGCTGCATTGGTAATTATTGTAGATCAAGTATTGAAAGCGTACGTATTTGAAATATCGAAAGCATTATCCGTATTTGTTGGTTTGATTATTACCAACTGTATTATTATGGGTCGATTAGAAGCATTTGCTCTAGCCAACAAACCATGGCCATCTGTTTTAGATGCGGTAGGTAATGCTTTAGGATATGGTATGATATTAATTGTTATTTCTGTTTTTCGTGAGCTTTTAGGTTCCGGTTCATTAATGGGGTATCCTTTATTTGGAGACGCTGCTGAAGGAACTGGTCTTTATGCCATGGGTTACATGAATAATAATATGTTCATTTTACCTCCAATGGCTTTGATCATTACAGGAATTATTATTTGGGTGCAACGTTCTCGTACTCCTAAATTAATCGAAAATTAAATAGAAAATCATGCAAGAATTGTTTAGCATATTTGTAAAAGGCATTTTCATGGAAAACATGATATTCGCCTATTTCCTTGGCATGTGTTCGTACTTGGCTGTTTCCAAAACAGTGAAAACAGGGGTTGGACTTGGTGCTGCTGTTATTTTCGTGTTAGGTATTACTGTTCCAGTAAATTACCTATTAGAAAACTATGTATTAAAGGAAGGAGCGCTAGCTTGGCTAGATGCTGATTTTGCCACACTAGATTTGGGCTTTCTCGGTTTTATTATGTTTATCGCTGTAATTGCATCCATGGTGCAGTTAGTGGAGATGATTGTAGAGAAATTTGCTCCGGCACTGTATGGTGCTTTAGGGATTTTCTTACCACTTATTGCGGTTAACTGTGCCATATTAGGTGGCTCATTGTTTATGCAAGAAAGAGCTTACGCTACCATTGGTCAGGCTACTGCCTTTGGTATTGGGTCTGGTATTGGTTGGTTTTTAGCTATCGTGGCTATTGCAGCTATTCGTGAAAAAATTAAATACTCTAATGTTCCAGCTCCGCTACGTGGTTTAGGGAT
Source organism: Salibacteraceae bacterium (assembly GCA_047610145.1). Taxonomy (GTDB): domain Bacteria; phylum Bacteroidota; class Bacteroidia; order Flavobacteriales_G; family Salibacteraceae; genus CAJXZP01. The sequence goes on from JBLFZF010000058.1 coordinate 5,191, forward strand.
TACCTTCATCATCACTGGTTTGATGGGTATCGCTTTCATGAGCTTTATGGGAATTGAATTATAATTTGATAAAAAGATTATTATGGGATTAACTACAGTAATAACAGTAACGTTAGCCGTATTCTTACCGTTGTTGTTCATTTTGGTGTCTGTTTTGCTTTTTGCTAAAGCAAAATTATTACCATCTGGATCAATGATGATTGATGTGAACGGAGAGAAACAAATAGAAGTAGAGGCCGGTGGTACTTTACTATCTACCTTAAGTGAAAACGGTATTTTCTTACCCTCTGCATGTGGTGGTGGGGGTACTTGTGTACAGTGTAGATGCCAGGTTCACGAAGGTGGAGGCGAAATGCTTCCTACCGAAGCACCTCACTTTTCAAGAAAAGAAGCTGCCGAAGGGTGGAGACTTGGATGCCAGGTGAAAGTGAAATCGGATATGAAGGTAGAAGTACCGGAAGAAGTTTTTGGTATTAAGAAATGGGAAGCAACAGTGTCTTCTAATTACAGTGTGGCCTCTTTTATTAAGGAGTTTATAGTGGAATTACCAGAAGACATGGATTACAAAGCGGGTGGGTACATCCAAATTGAAATTCCGGAGTGTACCATTAACTTTAAAGATATCGAAATTGAAGCGCATCCAGTGGAGCATCCAGGTGATCCGGATAAATTCAAAAAAGAATGGGATAACTTTAATTTATGGCCGTTAGCAATGACCAATGATGAATTGGTAGAACGGGCATATTCAATGGCTTCTTATCCTGCTGAAGGGCGTAAGATTATGTTGAATGTACGTATTGCTACGCCACCATGGGATAGAGCTAAAAATGGTTGGATGGATGTTAACCCTGGGGTGGCATCATCTTACATTTTCTCAAGAAAACCTGGTGACAAAGTAGTCGTTTCAGGTCCTTATGGAGAGTTCTTTATCAAAGACAATGAATCTGAAATGTTGTACGTGGGTGGTGGAGCTGGTATGGCTCCAATGCGTTCTCACTTATATCATTTATTTAGAACTTTGAAAACAGGTCGTAAAGTATCTTATTGGTACGGTGGTCGTTCTAAGCGTGAGTTGTTCTACACAGAACATTTTACGGCATTAGAAAAAGATTTTCCGAATTTTAAATTCCATTTAGTGTTATCTGAGCCTTTAGAAGAAGATAACTGGAAAGTGAAAGAAACGGTAGAGTCAGAAGGAGATGGATTTATAGGTTTTGTTCACCAATCGGTGATTGATAATTATCTAGTAAAACATGATTCTCCAGAAGATATTGAATTTTATTTCTGTGGCCCTCCAATGATGAATAACGCAGTCATCAAAATGTGTGAGGATTGGGGTGTACCTGAAGAAAACGTAGCTTTCGATGATTTTGGAGGTTAAGTCAACTAATATATTAAAAGAAAAGCTCCATCGTTGGGGCTTTTCTTTTTTAGTACTATTGCTTGTTTCGTCTGGGCAATCATGTAAAGATGAGGAGCATTCACAGTTCCCACAATTGCGTTATGAAATTATGGGCGAGGCACAAGGCACTACCTATAACATTGTTTATTTCACAGAAGAAATAATAATTCATAAATCACAAGTAGATTCTATTTTGGATGAAATAGATATGGCCGCTTCCGTATGGGTAGACAGTTCTGTTATTAGTCAAATCAATAACCTAAATGATACTGTTTTTGATCTTTCAGATCAACCCAACTCTTATTTCTTAGATAATTTCTTGCTGTGTAAAGAGGTGTATGAAAATACTGGCGGAGCATATAACCCAACAGTGGGACAATTAGTAAACGCCTGGGGCTTTGGTTTTAAAAATCGACAAAATATGGACTCAGTACTAGTGGATTCATTGCTTCAGAGTGTGGGTTTTGATTCAAAGGATATGATGGTTTTGGAAGAGAGTAAATATTCGACAGTTCTAAAAAAGAGGAACCCTACTACGCAATTAGACTACAACGGTGTTGCACAAGGCTATTCTGTAGATGTGTTAGGTACTTACTTCAAATCTAAAGGTGTAGGTCATTTTATGATTGAAGTAGGTGGTGAGCTTTTAGCCAACGGTCGGAAGTCTGATGGTTCTTTTTGGAAAATCGGTATTGATGAACCACTTACCGCTAATTTGGAACGTACGTTAGTAGCAACTATAGAATTAAACAATATGGCAGTGGCTACATCTGGAAATTACCGTAAGTTTTATGAATCGGATGGTGTTAAATATGCTCATACGATTAACCCGTTGACGGGGTTCCCTGTGCAACATTCACTTCTAAGTGTGACCGTAGTGATGCCGAATTGTGGTTTGGCAGATGCCTATGCTACTTCTTTTATGGTCATGGGGTTTAAAGAAGCCAAAGAACTGATTTTATTAAAACCACAATTAGGGATTGAAGCCTATTTTATTTACGAGAATGCTTCCGGAAAACTAGAAACCTATCTTACTCCGGGTTTAAGACAGATTATTACAGAACTGTAGGCATTTATTGCTAGTTTTATACCCTAAGAACAGGTAGCCTGATAAGGGGAGGAATTTTAATGTTTTTTTGGAATTTATGAGAAGTTTTAGTCAATTTTGGATGTGGGTCGCCTTAGTATCCGTAGTTTTTATAGCTAGTTGCGAGGAGAAATCAGACGCAAAAAAAATGATTGAAGAAGTAGTGGAGCAAACTACTCAAGTAATACCTTCACAGGAGGAAACGGCAAAATTTATTTTAATGCCTCCTACAGAAACACAAGTTAACTTTATTAATAAATTACCAGAAACGCCTAAAATAAACGTTCTAACATATCAGTACTTTCATAACGGTGGAGGAGTTGCGGTGGGTGATATTAATAATGATGGAATGCCTGATATTTATTTTTCGTCTAATTTGCAACCGAACGTATTATACTTAAATAAGGGGGGGTTCAAATTTGAGAATATTAACGCAATAGCTAAAGCTACCGGAGAAAAAGGATGGTCTACGGGGGTCACAATGGTAGATATTAATAACGATGGTTTATTAGATATATACGTATGTAAATCAGGTAAAGTTGATGTTGAACAGAGAAGAAATAGATTGTATATAAATCAAGGTGAACTAAAGTTTATTGAGCAAAGTGCGTTGTATGGAATTGATGATCCTAGCTATTCTACTCAAGCCTATTTCTTAGATTATGATAAAGATGGTGATTTAGATATGTATTTATTAAATCATTCTATTTCTCCCATTAAACCCAAATCAAATAATGTCGATTTAACTTTTGATAGAGATCCATTCGCAGGAGATAAGTTTTTTGAGAATAAAGACGGAAAGTTTATCAATGTCTCTGAAAAAGTTGGTGTGAAAGGCAGTCCAATTGGGTTTGGTCTAAGTGTTTCTGTAAGTGATTATAATAATGATGGTTATCCTGATTTATATGTTTGTAACGATTACCTAGAAAGAGATTACTTATATATGAACTCGGGTAATAAAACCTTTGTGGATGAATTAAAGGAACGTACTAATCATATCTCTAACTTCTCTATGGGGTCTGATGCAGCGGATATTAACAATGATGGGAGCATAGATATAATGGTTTTAGATATGGCTGCCAAAGATAATTACCGCTCTAAAACTAATATGTCGGGTATGGATCAACAAAAGTTTGAGAAATATGTAGAAAACGGTCTTCATTATCAATACATGATAAACACTTTGCAGCTAAATAAAGGCGATGGTACCTTCTCAGAAGTATCGCAATTAGCGGGTGTAGATAAAACGGATTGGAGTTGGTCGGCTTTGTTTATGGATTTTGATCAGGATGGAATTAAAGATTTGTATGTCACCAATGGTTTACGTAAAGAAGCGCGAAACAATGACTTTGTGAATGAAAAGAAACAGCTAATTGAAGAGATGAAGCGCTACCCAAAGCAGCAATTGGCTTATTTAAAAAAAATACTAGATAAAATGCCGGAACAAAAAATTCCGAATTTACTTTTTAAAAATGATGGGAAACTCCATTTTGCGCCTGTAGAGAATTCCGGTTTAAATAAGCCTTCTTTTTCTAATGGAGCGGCATATGCAGATTTTGATAATGATGGCGATCTAGACCTGGTGGTGAATAATATTGACCATGAAGCATTTATCTATAAAAATGTTTCTAAGACTAAAAATTATGTCGCTTTTAAATTTAAGGGGACGGCTAACAACGCATCTGGAATTGGTACAAAAGTGACGGTTATTTCGTCTAACGGAACACAAGTTGCAGAACATTACTTAACACGAGGGTATCAATCCTCTTCATACAATAAACTCCATTTTGGAGTGGGTAATTCTCAAACGATTGATTCTGTTCTAGTGGAATGGCCAAATGGAATCACTTCTGTTTTGACTGATGTGGCTGTTAATCAAACGGTCTTAATTGAGGAGTCTATTTCAACTATTAAATTAAAAAAGAGAAATGATGCGACTAACTATAAAGTCACCCGCCTAACAGAGCTTCCATTTAGACATATAGAGAACATGTATGATGATTTTGAAAGAGAAGTTTTATTACCGCATAAAATGAGTGAAATGGGCCCCGCCTTATCTGTGGCTGATGTTAATGGCGATGGGCTAGAAGATTTCTATGTGGGGGGCGCTATAGGACAGGTAGGGAGATTATTTGTTCAATCAAAAAATGGAAAATTTGAAACGTCTAATTCTATTGTTATTCAGCCTAATGCGCAAGTGGAGGAATGTGTGAGTACCTTCTTTGATTTTGATGCCGATGGTGATCTTGATTTATACATTGGGACGGGTGGAAACGAGTCAGAGGAAAAGAATTTTAGGGACTTTCTGTATGAAAATAAAAATGGTCAATGGATCTTAACCGATGCGCTACCTTCTAACAGTTATTTTTCTACAGGTACTATAGCAGTGAATGATTTTGATAATGACGGGGATTTAGATATGTTTATTGGAACCAGACAAACTCCTGGTAAATATCCCTATGCTTCTTCCAGTAGATTACTGGAGAATTCAAATGGTGTTTTTACAAATGTGACTGCTACTAAAGCATCCGTTTTAGAGGATATTGGAATGGTAACTTCTTCGAGCTGGATAGATGTAAACGGAGATAGTATTCAAGAGTTAGTGATTGCAGGAGAGTGGATGTCTGTGAAAGTACTGGAATGGAAAAATGGTATTTTAACAGATGTGTCTGATCAATCAGGCTTTGAAGAGGCCACTGGCTGGTGGTATTCATTGGAGTCAGCGGATATTGATAATGATGGAGATCTGGATTTAATTGCAGGTAACCTTGGACTTAACTATAAATACCAAGCCACTACGGGATATCCATTTGGGTTGTTTTATGGGGATTTAAATAAAGATGGTAAAAGTGATATTGTTTTGAGTTATGCGCAAGATGGGGATTACTTCCCTCTTCGAGGAAGACAATGTTCATCGCAGCAAATACCAGAAATCAAGCAAAAATTTCCTTCTTATGACTTGTTTGGAAAGTCTAAGGTGACCGAAGTGTATTCCGGACAGTTAGACTCTAATCAGCTATTATTAGTTCATGATTTTAGTTCGGCCATTTTTATAAATAATAACGGAGTTTTTGAGCGAAAAAACCTAAGCCATGAGTGGCAGTATTTTAACTGGTGTGGCGTTTCTGTAACGGATATAAATGGAGATGGAAACTTGGACTTAATTGCCGCAGGTAATTTGTATGAAGCCGAAGTAGAAACTCCAAGAGGCGATGCCGGAAATGGATTAGTACTTCTAGGAAACGGAAAAGGAGATTTCACACCTCTAAAAACAAGTGATTTCAACTGGGGAAACAGCAATGTGAAATCTGTTGAATACGTCACTATAAAAGGAAAACCTGCTTTTTTAATTGGATCTAGTAATGGACCTTTAAAACTGCTGCAGTTTGAGTAGATTTTAACTAAGCATGAAATTATTTATTCGAATAGTAATTCTTATTTCTGTAAGTAATTACTTAATGTGCTCGTGTGCAGGGCCTTCACAAGGAAAGCTAACAATTGCTTCGTCTTCAAATTTACAGTTTGTAATGCCGCTCCTGTTAGCAGAGTTTGAAACACAAACGCACTATTCTTGTGATGCTGTTTTTGGTTCTTCAGGAAAATTATTTGCGCAAATAAATGCGGGCGCTCCTTTCGATGTTTTTTTGTCGGCAGATACTTTATATCCCACTCAGTTAAAAAATAAGGGAATGTTAAGTGGGAAAATAGTCAATTTTGCTAGGGGTAGTCTCGTTTTATGGTCAATGGATTCGATAGGTAATTCTGCAGAATGTTTTTTTAACTCCTTACCTGACACTAATTATCATTGGGCAATGGCTAATCCTCAAACCGCTCCCTATGGTTTTGCTGCTCAAGAGTATCTGCAGCATATTCAACGGTATAAAGCGATGATTAATTCTAGGGTTCTGGGAGAGTCTGTTTCTCAGGTAAATCAATTTATTTATACACAAGCTGTTTATTTTGGGTTTACGTCTAAGTCCAGTGTAGTCACTAAAAAAAGGAGTCAATACCATTGGATCGAAATACCGAAAGAGCAATACCATGAAATTCAACAGACCGCCATTGTATTGAAGAAGTCAAAAAATAAAGAAGTAGCGCATCTGTTCATTGAATTTCTTCAATCGTCAAGCGCAATCGAGATTTTGAATGCACACGGTTACACCACTATAAATTACACCAAAGATCCCTATTAAAAGTCTGATTTATTCATACATTTGAGTAATTAGATATGGCATTATTTTATGAATTGGCAACCACTTATTTTAACGTTTGAATTGGCTTTGGTGACCACCTTGTTTTTATTTGTATTTTCTATTCCCATTAGTTATTGGCTTTCTTATTCTAAAAGTAAAATAAAGGTCTTGGTAGAGGCTGTCGTTACTTTACCGATGGTTCTTCCTCCAACGGTTTTAGGTTTTTATTTATTGGTCGCGTTTAGTCCTAATAATAGTTTTGGCAAATGGTTGAATGAGACGTTAGATATTCAATTGGTATTTTCGTTTCCGGGATTGGTATTGGCTTCTAGTATATACAGTTTGCCTTTCATGGTACAACCCATACAAGCAGGGATGCAGCAATTTTCTTCTTCTATTATTGAATCTTCGTATGTCTTAGGTAAATCCAAAATGGAAACAGTATGGTATGTTATTCTACCCAATATAAAACCCGCTTTGTTCACCGGAACGGTATTGGCATTTGCGCATACCGTTGGAGAGTTTGGCGTGGTTCTGATGATTGGAGGTAATATTCCAGGAGTGACTAAAGTAGCTTCTATTGCCATTTACGATGAAGTAGAAGGAATGAACTATGCTGCCGCCAATTCGTACTCTTTGGTTTTAATTGGAATTTCATTGATTGTGCTAATCAGCATGTTTTCTTATAGAAAATTCTCAAGTACGCATAATGATTAAAGTAAATATTCATATTCAGCTAAATGGAGGAAAAGTCGAAAAGGAATTTACCTACCAATTTCAAATCGAAAATGGTTCATTTGTAACTATTTACGGGTCATCTGGTGGAGGTAAAACTACCTTGTTGCGTGCGTTGGCAGGTTTTGTACGCCCTAAATCAGGAACTATTGAAGTGGGACATGAAACTTTGTTTAATTCAAGTACGGGGGTAAATGTTTCTGCTCAGAATAGAGGATTAGGTATGGTTTTTCAAGATCATAAATTATTTCCAAATATGACAGTTTTGGAAAATTTAAAATTTGCTTCTCCAACGAAATCAAATAATAAAATAAAGGAGTTAATTGATTATTTTGACTTAACAGAATTGCTAAAACAGTACCCGGCTAATATTAGTGGTGGCCAAGAGCAACGCGTAGCAATTGCGCAAGCTTTGGTTAAAAGCCCTAGTGTTTTATTACTGGATGAACCCATGACGGCTCTTGATTTTGAAACGCGCTTGTTGGTACAAGAGGCATTGTTGAAGGTCCAAAAAAACCAAGGTTTAACAGTATTGATGGTTAGTCATGATTTAAGAGAGACCCTGCGGTTGTCGGATCAAGTAATATTGGTTGATAAGGGTTCGGTTATAAAAATGGGCGCTCCTCAGGATGTATTTGAAAATGTATACACCATTAAGCAGGAAATAGATGGTGTTGTTGTGGGACTAGAAATTATCAATGAGGAGTGGTCTGTAAATGTATTGTTGGGAGAGAAAATCATTAATGTGACTCGAGCTCTGAACGAATTTGCCGATTTGAAAATTGGCGATGTAATTCGAATGGAAATCCATTAACTTCAATTAGTAAAAAAACATTTCTGCGATAACTAAAATACTTTTTATGACTAGGCTGTTTATTCTGCACTTATGATCACATGACATAAACTCTTCGACTGAAAGTGCATTTTCTGCAATTAAAAATAACGCATGAATCTGAGCTATTTTTCGATTCATTTCCCCATCGCTGAATAAACCTGTTTCTATACTGGCAAAGTATAAAGAGAATAAAGTTTTGAACTTTAAAATAACTTTGAAAGTTTATTTAATGAACTTCTTATACGTTCTATTTTGATAAAATATAGAAGCGATGAAAAGGGTTGAAAATCTAACAAAAACCTATTTTTGCATTCTTAAAAAATTATACGTTTAGTCATGGAAATTTCAAGTAAGTACGCTCCAGTAGCGGTAGAAAAAAAGTGGTATCAAACATGGATGGACCGGGGGTATTTTAACTCTAAACCAGACGAAAGAGAACCGTTTACCATAGTCATTCCGCCACCAAACGTAACGGGTGTGTTACATATGGGACACATGCTAAACAATACTATTCAAGATGTTTTAATTCGTAAAGCACGAATGAATGGTAAAAATGCATGTTGGGTACCGGGTACCGATCATGCATCTATTGCTACCGAAGCAAAAGTAGTTGCAAAGCTGAAAGAGGAAGGAATCAATAAAGCCGATTTAACGCGCGAAGAGTTTTTAGTGCATGCTTGGGAATGGACCGAAAAACATGGCGGTATCATTTTAGAGCAATTAAAGAAATTAGGTGCTTCTTGCGATTGGGATCGTACGGCTTTCACTATGGATGAGATTCGTTCGGAATCAGTGACCCAAGTATTTGTTGATTTACATAAAAAGGGATTGATTTATCGGGGTTACCGTATGGTAAACTGGGATCCAGATGCCCAAACTACCGTAAGTGATGAAGAAGTAATTCACAAAGAATTAAACGGGAAGTTGTACTACATGAAGTACCTGATTGAAGGTTCGGATGAGTACTTGACAGTTGCGACTACCCGTCCTGAAACTATTTTTGGGGATACTGCCGTATGTGTGAATCCTTCGGATGAACGTTATACCCATTTACATGGAAAAAACATTATTGTTCCTTTGGTTGGAAGAGTGGTTCCTATAATTACCGATTCGTATGTGGATATTGAATTCGGGACAGGCGCATTAAAAATTACGCCTGCGCACGATATTAATGATAAAACAATTGGCGATAAAAACGGATTAGAAACCATAGATTCATTGAATGATAATGGGACGCTAAATAAACACGGAATGCATTACGAAGGAAAAGATCGTTTTGTGGTTCGTAAAGAAATTGCGAAAGAACTGGACTCTTTAAAGCTATTGCTGAAAGTAGAAGATTATACCAACAAGGTGGGAACTTCTGAAAGAACAGGTGCGGTTATCGAACCTAAAATTTCGGTGCAATGGTTCTTGAAAATGGAAGAATTAGCTAAACCTGCTTTGGATTTAGTGATGGACGATGACGTTCAATTAATTCCAGCCAAGTTTAAAAATACGTACCGTCATTGGATGGAGAATGTACGTGATTGGAATATCTCACGTCAATTGTGGTGGGGACATCAAATCCCGGCTTTCTTTTATGGAAAAGGAATTCATGATTTTGTAGTGGCTAAAACGATAGAAGAAGCGGTTCCATTGGCTCAAGTAGCTACTGGTAACAATGACTTAACCGTTGCTGATTTAAAACAAGACGAAGATGCCATGGATACCTGGTTCTCTTCCTGGTTATGGCCAATGTCGGTTTTTGATGGCGTTCGTAATCCAGAAAACGAAGAAATTAAATATTACTATCCAACCAATGTAATCGTAACCGCTCCCGAGATTTTGTTCTTTTGGGTGGCACGTATGATTATTGCAGGTAACGAATACCAAGGAGCCAAACCATTTAACGATGTGTATTTGACTGGAATTGTAAGAGACAAGCAAGGTCGTAAAATGAGTAAATCATTGGGTAACTCACCTGATCCAATTAGTTTAATTGAAAAATACGGTGCGGATGGTGTGCGTGTAGGGATGTTGTTGACTTCTCCTGCAGGAAACGATTTACCATTTGATGAGAGTTTATGTGAGCAAGGTCGTAATTTCTCTAATAAGGTATGGAATGCCCTTCGTTTAGTAAAAGGATGGGATCAAGATGTTGCTATTTCTCAACCCGAATCGTCTAAGTTGGCGAACGAATGGTTTGAGTCTAGAGTATCAGATGCCATGACCGAGATGGAAGATAGCTACAGTAAGTTTAGACTTTCGGAAGCGTTGATGACGACCTACAAATTGGTGTGGGATGATTTCTGTGGATCTTATCTAGAAATGATTAAACCGGCATATCAAAAACCAATTGATGGTAAAACATTATCTGAAGCCATCACTAATTTTGAAACTATTATTAAATTAATGCACCCATTCACTCCGTTTATTTCGGAAGAGATTTGGAGCTTATTGCAAGAAAGAGAAGACGGTAATCATATTATTGTAGCAGATTGGCCAACGCTTAAACCTGCTGATACAGCAGTTTTGGATATGTTCAATGCCACTTCAAATGTAGTGACTGAAGTAAGAACATTTAGACTAGGAAACGGAATCCCAATGAAAGAAACCATTGAGTTGATGGTGAATAAAAAATCGGGAGTTAGCGATCGTTTTGATTCGGTATTGATCAAGTTATTAAACCTAAGTGAAATTACTCCGGTAGATGAAAAACCAGAAGGGGTATTCACCTTTGTAGCGAATAATGCCGAATATTACATTCCAGTAGGAGGAATGATTGATGTTGAAGCAGAGAAAGCGAAGATCGAAGAGGAATTGAAGTATACCAAGGGGTTTATGGTCTCTGTAAACAAGAAACTAAGTAACCAACGATTTGTAGCTGGCGCACCAGAGCAAGTAGTAGCTATCGAAAGAAAAAAACTAGCGGATGCCGAAGCCAAGGTGAAAATTCTAGAACAACAATTAGCAGATTTGTAACATATTATTTTTTTATTGAAAAGCCATTTCATTCATTTGAAATGGCTTTTTTTATAGTTGCTCTATTGGAACCTGTGACGGAGTATAAAAGTCTAATTCGTTCATTTCTATTAGGTGCATATGATCGGTCGTGTTTTCATTTTCTACATGTGCTTCTTTGGTGCAAGAAATACACAATACGGTTAAGCCTAAAAGATACACTAGTTTCATGGATCTGATTTTAGCTCAAAATTGGACTCCCAACATTAGGTAAATATCATGCAAACCTTAAGTGTTTGTGAACTTTCTGTAACTGAATAGTTTTTATATTTAATTCAAATACTACCTTTATACCATAAACTCACAATTATGAATAACAGTAGTAAAAAAGCTTTAATTTTATTTGTCATTTTTGGGCTTTCGCTTACCTCTTTCGCTCAAAAGGGCTACAAGCAATCGGTAGGGAAACGTACCTTAAACTTTAAAGATTCTACGGTTTTTGTATTAGAAGTTAACCGAGCTATGGAAAAAGATGTGATCAACTCTTGGAAAAAAGCGATTGAAAAAAATAAAATTAAAGCGACTATTGCTAATGATCAACTCTCAGTAGTGCAGGTAATAATTAAAAGTATTGACGATGACCCAATAGATATTTATTCTACGGTAGTACAAAATGATAAAAGTGTCAAGTTATACTCTGTTTTTGTAGTAAACGGTTTAAGAGTGGACCCTCGCGGTAAAGAAGGGGCAGCGGTTAAAGTACGTATCCTGTTAGCCAACTTCGGAAGTCAGGTATATACCGAAGTCTTAAATCGTGACCTAGAAGAAAAACAAGAGGTATTAGAAGACTTAGAGAAAGCGAGAGAGAAAAACCTTAAGGAGCAGGATAAAATTGATAAAGCCATCCAAAAAGACTCTCTTAAAATTAAATCAGAAGAAATAGAAATTAGTTTGTTAAAAGGTCAGTTAGAAGGAGCTACCGAAAGATATACGGCTCAGAAAAAAAAGGTAGCATCTACTAGTTTTGCGAATAAGGAAGACGCGAAATCGGCAAACGCTGAATTATCAGGTTTTAAGAAAGAGCGTAAAAGCATTGAAAAAGATATTGAAAAGCGCCATGATCATATACTAGACCTGAAGTCAGAAATTCGTGATTATTGGTATAAACACCACCTGTTTAAAAAAGAAGAAGAGGCGAGTCTTCAGAAAGTGAATGATCAAAGAGATTTGGTGAATGCGGCTGAAGAAGACTTGAGATAATTACTCAAAACACGACTAAGATATTTACTCGGTTTATGGAATGTGGGGGTATAGCTCATATGACGATATTACTAGGTCTAAATAAGTGATGGAAAAGCTTCCGGTACCCACTTTATAGGCATTCTTGTGCTTTTTTTGTTGCATAAAATAGGAAACGGAAAAATTGAATTGATAATTAGTATGTTTTTTTCAGTGAAAAATGAATACCGAACGTTGCAGGAATATAAAAGACAATATTTTTCTTTTCAAAACCACTGGCTTTTATGTGGTTACTGTTTAAAGATGCTATTTATGATCCGTATATAGCAGATTGTTTGGCTAAGTTTCAACCTAAAATATATACGTCTATGATTTTGGATAGCGCTACTATCCTCAAATAATCACTTATGTACTACGAAATGAAACAGTATACATACTAATTTAAATTCCGAAATCATGAATGATTCAGAAAATATTTGTTTGTCTTGTGGGTTCTGTTGTGATGGAACCGTGATTGGTTTTGTGCAGCTTGAACGGAAAGAAGTACCGGTTGTAAAAAAAATAATGGATATAGAGGTTTTAGGAGAAAATGGATTTTTTCTTCAACCGTGCAGCAGATACTGTGATGGGTGTACTATTTATTCTCAAAGACCTAAACAGTGTGCGAGCTTTAAGTGTAAGCTTTTAAAATCTGTGGAACAAAAGGAATTAGATTTTGATTCTGCTATCGAAATTATACAAGTCGCGAAACAAAAAAAAAGATCCCTTGAAAAAAAAATAGACCTACTTCAGATCGAACTTAAATCCGATTCATTTCATTTTAAAATGATTGAATTGAAAAGGCGGTTAGATCAAAATCGTTCGGAATCATCTGGACTGAATAAACAGCTAGAATTATTGTCAGAACTTAAGCAATTGGATACTCTGTTTTTAAAACAAATGGGTGTTTCGTTCTTTTCCTAGAAGGTCAATTTACGTTTGAATTGCCTAAGCTTATTGTAGTTCTACTGATCATAAAATCTAGTATGTACAATACAGTAAAACAATGCAAGATTTATTATATGGTTTTATTTCAAAATGAACTTTCTTAATAAATAGTCAATACTTTCCGTAGCTTTTTTAAGAATAGTTTTTATGAAGTCATCCATGGCAGGTCCTTCGTCCGGATCACCTTAAAATGACGGTCTCTTTCAAAGAATTGGATGATCGGTAGAGTACATAATTTATTGATGAATTAGGACTGCATTTTGGATATAAGTATTAATGATTAGAATCTACCATCATCTTTAAGCTTATGGATTGTTGGATGGTACTTTCTTCATGTTCAACTGATAAGTAATGTTTCATTCGGTTTATGATCAAAGCATCTAATAGGCCGATCGATTGCTATTGAAATAGAAGTGATGAGAGTATGGGGTGTTTTAATCATGTCAATAAAACTTATCTTGTGACTAATAATGAAGAGCCTAAAATGTATTATTTTCATCGCCTAGTAATAGGAGCCACACGTTTTTTTGTTTTCCTGTATACGTGTATTTCCATAGAATTATACTGTCACAATTATGTTACATGAATCGATAATTAATGACTTAGGTAAAATCATTGTCTTTTTACTGGTGCTTTTATCTGTTTTCCTAATCACGGTAAAGTCTAACCGTAAATTACCCAACTATTTATTTGCGGCATTTCTATGGGTTACAGCGATAGATTTAACGGGGTTGTTCCTTCCTGTTTCAGGTAGTCAAATCATTATGACTATTAAAATTACCAGTGTATTGTTTCAAATGCCTTTGTTCTTTCTATATGTAAGATCTGTTTGTTACTTTAATTTTAAACTCCATAAAAAGCATTTTTTTCATAGCATTTTGTTTTTTCTGTTTTTCGCTTTTTTTGTCTGTACTCCAAGTATAGATGGCTATTACGAAATCTACAAAATTGCTTCTAAAATGCAGTATTATGGATACATCACAGCGATTTTTGTAACGTTACATATGTTTAAAAAGGTTTATCAAGAAAACTATTCCAGTAACCACCATCTATTGTACAGATGGCTTTTTCATACAACTATTCTATTCTTGGTAGGTAATAGTTTTGTAACCATCAGGGATTATATGGATATCAGTGCCGTTTCATTAGCCTATCTAAATCTCGTGATAAGTGTTTTTGCGCTAAGTGTTATTTGTTGGTTTGTTTTAAAGGCATTATATCAGCCACAATTATTTGTGGGTATTAATATTGACTTGGTACCCTTCAAACCAGCTACCGAATTTGCGAACAAAGAATCAAAAGAGATAAAAAAACTGACTCTTTTTATGGAGCGTGAGAAGCCCTATTTAGATGATCAATTAACGTTGCAAAAATTAGCGGATAGAATAGAGATGCCCGAAAAGAATGTATCGAAATTGATCAATCAGCAATTGGGTAAACATTTTTTTGATTTCATAAATCAATATAGAATTCAAGAATCAAAAAAACTTCTATCTGATAAGACAGCGCTAACTGTTCTTGAAATCGTGTATCAAGTGGGCTTTAATTCTAAATCTTCTTTTTATACTGCTTTTAAAAAGGAAACAGGTCAAACCCCTACAGCGTATAGGAAGTCAAACTATTAATAAAGGTTCGACTTTTAATCGAACCTTTAAACCCCTAAATAAATGGTCCGGTTATCGCCACTCGGACCTATTCCTGTTGCGGGTTATTCATATTTGCATTCAAATTAAAACTGCACGATATGAAACATCAAATCACCTGTATTCTCTTTTCTTATGTATTAATTCAGATAGGTTTTTCACAAAACAAAACTATAGCAAAAGCCGATAGTTTATTTTATGAAAATGAACAACCTAACGGACCAGGTCTCGCTATTTCTGTTCAAAGAAATGGCAATTCTCTGTATCAAAATCAAGTGGGTTTATCTAATATGGAATACCAAATTCCTATTTCTGATTCCTCAGTTTTTTTAGTGGGGTCTGTATCCAAACAGTTTACTTCTTTCGCCATCTTATTGTTAGAAAGTGAAGGTAAACTGGCTATAGATGATCCAGTAACTTTCTATCTCCCAGAATTAAAAATGCTAAATAAGGAGATTACTATTCGTCAATTAGCCAATCATACCAGTGGGTTCAGAAACTCGGATGATTTGAATGAATTAAGAGGCCGAAGTAATCAAGATTTAATTAGTAATCAGGAAATGGTTTCTGTTCTTCTAAAACAACGCGCGTTGAACTTCACTCCTGGAGAACGTTTCCAGTATGTGAATTCTGGATATGTTTTATTGGCAGAAATAGTAAAGCGAGTAGCGGGCATGCCCTTTTCTGAATATGTTAAAATCAATATTTTAGATCCATTAGAAATGAATAATAGTCAGTTTATGGATGATCCAACAACAGTGATTAAAAACAAAGTGAGATCGTATTATTTGGAAGGAGGTCAATATCACTATATATCAAAGAGCAGAAGTGTAGTAGGTCCAACAGGTTTATAT
>JBLFZF010000059.1:0-20801 GCA_047610145.1 Salibacteraceae bacterium
ATGACCGCTATTTAACCGATCGATTTATTTAAACACAGTCTTATTATAAGTGCGGTAGTGGGCCAATTGAAGCCTTTTTTTAGTATGCTAGTAGCTTTAAAAGTAGAGCGATAGTTAAAGCCTTGATTAAGGTACATTTAGTGAATTGGACATGACTATTGTAAAGGGAAACGCAGGTGATGTTTTCCCAGTAGAGAAGAATTTTTAGGAGAGTCTTGTGTTCTGGTATTCCACCCAGATAAAAAGGGGAAATTATAATTTTAACGAATTAAACAAGTGTTAAGTCTAATGAAATTCGCCATCAAATACCTTCGGAAATAAAATAAAAGAGGGCTTTTAAGGGAAGATTAGATGTGATAAATCGTTAGTAGGCGCTTTTATTGAGGAATCTACTCCAGTTGCATAGATAATAACCTTAATAATAAATGAGAAGGATACGCAGCTATAAGAGGCAGAATTAAGAAATTAGGAGCTGAGCATGAATAAAAAAGGTTCACGAGCTCGAAGATTAATGTGCTCGTGAACCTTAAATGCAGTTAAATTCTACTGAATAACAGCCTCTTGTGCTTTTAGTAAATTGGGGGTTTTAGCCACAAACTCTTCCATTACCTTGAAAAAGTTCAAGATGTCGGTCTGTTCATTATTGGCATTAATGGTCACCAATCTAACAAAGGTATCCTCTTTAAAAGCGCCAAATCCTACTACGGTCACTTGGTGCTCATACAAGGCAGTACAAAGTGCGGTTGGATCAATGTTTTTATAATTAAAACAGATAGAGATAGAGTCCTCATAACTGTACAATGTATAATCAGAGTTACTGCCAATGTACGTACGTGCGACATCGGCTAAATCAAATTGTTGATCTATAATTTTTTCTAATCCTTTGGTTCCAACTGATTTCCAAAGGGTCCAAAATTTTAAGGCATCATTTCTTCTACCGCACTGAAATGAAGTTTTACCTAAATTGAAGTCGTCACCATCTGTTTGGTACAAGTATTCGGCTTCATTATTAAATGAATTATGTAAATGCTTTTTGTCGTTTACCAAAATAATAGAACACGTCATAGGAGTCCCCAACATTTTGTGGGCATTGTAGCTAAATGAATCAGAGCGCTCTAGACCATCTACGAGATGTTTATACTTTTCGCTAAAAATCACACTGCCAGAATAAGCCCCATCTACGTGAAGCCATATTCCATATTTTTCTGTGATATCGGCCAATTCATGAATAGGATCAAAAGCACCTAAAACAGTAGTACCTGCGGTTGAGTTTACATACGTAGGTATGAAACCATCTTTTATATCTTGAATAACTTGTTCTTCTAGCTTAGTTGGAATCATTATTCCTTTAGAATCAGCCTCAATGTATCGAATATTGTTTCTACCAATTCCAGCAAAACTTGCATTCTTCGCATTCGAGTAATGTGATTCTTTAGACGTGTATATCACTAAAGGCTGAGACATACCTTCTAATTTACACTTCGGATCTTTGAAATCTCTCGCCATAACCAAGGCCATGTAATTACTCATAGATCCACCCGTAGGAAAGGTTCCATTACTTTGAGAACCGTAACCAATAAGGTTACACGATTGTCTGATAATTTCTTGTTCAATCCCCACTTGAGGACCAGCCACCTTATACGTGTACATACTGTTATTTAACATAACAGCTAATAAATCTCCTAAAACAGCTTTGCTTTGACGACCACCAAAAAGTTGATTGAAGAATAAGTTAGTCGCTGTTTTTGGCGTAGAAACAAGCACCTCCTTTAAAACTGTTTTCAATGCATCATCTACGATAGGAGATTCATTTAACGATAAATCAATAGAATCGTATAATTTATTTGATGCTATTCGATCAGCAACTGGGTGTTGCTCTTCTTCATTAATTAAGATTTCAACTAGCTCATTAAATAGCGCCAAGTCATTACTTATATCAGACATGTAATTTGTTTTTATTTTGTGTTCATCATCAATTCTGAAACTGTACAGTATTCCAGATCTTTACGTACAAATGTTTTTGATTTTTCATCAAAGCATTGGCAGTTACGTATGGGTTTTGCATATAAATGAAGAGACATACTCCTTTTATTCGAAATATTTTCTAAACTATGACACCCCATGAAGTCAATCATATAGGAAATGTCACCTGCTTTTGAAACAGTAGACTTAATGGTGTTTAGTGTACCAGAGTCGTCCATTTTATAAATGGTTTCTTGAAACTCTCCTTCAATAACTTTTACCCAACATTCTTCTCCACCATGATCATGAATCGGAGTAATTTGTCCTTTTTCCCAACAAAGTAGGATCAATTCGAAATCTTCGGTATCTATAATACAGTTTCTAGTATAGGAAGTACTTGACCAAGATGAAAAGCACTTGAGCGAGCTACTGGATAATTTTAGGGAGCCAATAATGTCTGTGAAATTTGTCCTCTCACCTTCAGATAGGGCAGTAACTAATTCGTTTACTGATTCAATGGTGTCCTGATTTTGTTCGGTAGAAATCAAAATAGTATTCTTTTTCTCTTTTCAATTAATCTAAAAACGCAAGGTATTTCCTCAAGCTTAACAACTAATTTAGGTGACATAAACCCAGCCATTATGGTGCGTCAAAGGTATCGATTTTTATCCTTTTTTTGGGGTTATTATGAAATTTCCGCAGAAAAACTATAATTA
Source organism: Salibacteraceae bacterium (assembly GCA_047610145.1). Classification (GTDB taxonomy): domain Bacteria; phylum Bacteroidota; class Bacteroidia; order Flavobacteriales_G; family Salibacteraceae; genus CAJXZP01. The sequence goes on from JBLFZF010000059.1 coordinate 2,679, forward strand.
CTCACAATTTTCATCACATTTTAAACAATCTTACGATCGATTTTATCAACGAAATAATTTTCGGGAAAACACCCAGTTATTCGAGAATAAATAGAAATTATAATCAGTATGATGGACCAAGACTTTATTATCAAGATAACAATTTTAGCGCTTTATGTAGGTGTTTTATTTCTCATCGGAATTCTCGCTTCGCGAAGAATTAAAGGGATGAGTGATTATTATGTGGGTGGAAAAAACATGGGTTTTTGGGCCGTTGCCTTTTCTGCACGTGCTACTGGCGAGTCTGGTTGGTTGCTTATCGGACTTACTGGAATGGGAGCTATGGCCGGGTATTCAGGGTACTGGGTTGTGGTAGGAGAGTTGCTTGGAGTTATTGTCTCCTGGCAATTCATGGCTAAACGCTTCAAAAAAAGATCGGATAAGTACGGGTCAATCACTATTCCGGATTATCTCCAAAGTCACTTTAAATCAACGACTCATACTCTAAGAATTATTGCGGCCTCTGTTTTAGTAATTTTCATTGTTATTTATGTGGCTTCACAAATAGATGTAACTGGAGTTGCATTTCAATCTATGCTCGGTATTGATTATAAAATTGGTGCTTTAATTGGTTTTTTCATTGTATTGACTTACATTTTTATTGGCGGTTTTGTTGCGGCTGTTTGGTCAGATTTGTTTCAAGGTTTACTGATGTTCTTAGGTCTCGTTCTGCTTCCCATTGTGGTTTGGTTTTCTATGGATCATGGAACCGGAGTTACCGAAGGGTTAAATGCTATTGACCCCACATTAACGCAAGTAATGGGCCGAAGTACAGATCCTTGGATGAATCTTTTTACCATTTTAGGGTTCTCTATGATTGGTCTTGGCTTTTTGGGATCACCTCAAGTCTATGTTCGCTTCATGTCTATTAAAGATGAAAATGAAATAAATAAAGGGAAATGGGTGGCCGCTGCTTTTACTTTGCTCACCGATGCAGCAGCAGTATCTATTGGTATTCTAGCCCGTATATATTTCACCAAAGAAGGGCAAGACCCAGAAGCTATTTTAGGTAATAATGGCGAAGATGTATTGAGTATGATAACGGAAACGTTTTTACCTACCTTACTGGTGGCTATTTTTATTGCTATTGTGTTGTCCGCAATTATGTCTACAATTGATTCTCTTTTAATATTAGCGTCTAGTGCGATTACGCGCGATTTTTATCAAAAAATATTTCGTCCGCAAATTAAAGATGAAGACTTAACTAAAATTTCTAGAATCTCCACCATCATTATGGCATTTACGGCTTTGATTATTGCCATTATCATGAATTATGTGTCTCCGGATAGACAAATATTTTGGGTCATCATTTTTGGATGGTCTGGAATAGCTGCTACTTTCTGTCCCGTTATAATTCTAACGCTTTTTTGGAAAGGGTATTCTGAAAAAGGAGCGATAGCCTCTATGGTTTCGGGTTTTGTTGCGGTTATTATATTCAATTTTGGATTTAAAGAGATGGCCGATATTGGGGAGTACTTCGTTGCTCTAGACGTTTTAGCCCCTTCTTTTGCGGTGGCGATGATTGTAGGTTTTATTGTGTCTAAAATATACCCTCCTAGAGCAGAAGCCATTAAAATGATCGAAGAGATCGATGCAGAGTAAGTGACAAGTTTCACTAAATAAATTACATATTTAAGTCCTAAATAGCCGTGATATTCGGTGAAGTGGATTGATAATTCAATTCGTTTATCTTGATTTAAGACACTTAGTATAGACGTTATATCTGCAATATGTAAGGAGTAACTATTCTAATTACTTCATCTGCTACATGTATATGGATTAAAGGTAGATAAACGAGTCAATGGAATCAAAAATAGAACCGTTTACCCCAAATAACGGAATAAAAGTCTGGGGAAAGCGATAAACATTGGCAAGTGAGCGTTTGTTAGATATACTAAATCAGATGCCTCAAAAATGATAGGGTAAGCTAAATACTAGGTTTTAACTTTACGGTTGGTATTCTCTTGTTATTATTTGACAGTGATTTATAAAAAGTTAGAGAAGCAGTAATTGTGATGAACCTTCAAAATTAAAGACCGTAAATAGTGTGATTAAATTAAATCGAGCTCATTGACCTAGACGTGTTTAATAATTTTCCTTTCAAATAAATGGCTGCTATCTCTAGTTTTAAACGAATAGTCATAAAAAAACAATACCAAATTCAAAGTGAATACGTGCCGTTTAATTGAAGTAAACACGAATTGATGGCTGTTTCCGTCTGATACTTTCTGTGAAAATATATTACATGCAAGAAAATATTAGATGTCATAGAGGGCTTCAAGTACCATCATCATCATTAAAATCGAATAAAATCATTGACGATGAATAAACGGATGCTATAACTAGACCACTAGTGATTAAATTTATTGACTTTATCACAAAATAATTCACTGTAATATTTAGGTGTTATTATAGAGTGAGTGAGCTCGTTTGTTATGGAGTGCATTGATGAAAATCAAATAATATTGTATTTGAAAATTATATGTGATGATTCAGGTATTGTAAGGTAGTGTTTTTGATATATTACATTATATCGGATGGGGTTACATTGACTAAAGGGCCATTAAAGCAAATGACATGGTTCCCTGTTAGTATAACATATGAACCCTGTACTAGTTTAAATATCAGGCTAAAAAGAAGTTGGTGTTTATTTTTTATTCAATTATACAAGGTTATTTTAAATAATAATTTATAGTGATTAACTATAATGTCAAATTAAAATTAAGACTTATAAAAGGGTATTTTTGACATAATAATTTGTTTCTGATGGGGTCAGTTTATCTAAAGAGGCACTAAAAGAAAGCATATTCTTAGTTATAAGTAGAACATATAAATGGAGTACTCATTTAAACATCAACCTCGATTGCGGTTGAATTTCACTCGTTTTAAATGCTTCACTGCAAGTATAAGTAATAGTTTATAATTATTAACTATAAAGTCAAATTAAACGTTAACAAAATTAATATTATGCAAAATTCAATAAAAGTATATTGTACAGTTTCATTACTGATGCTATTTGCAGGAGCAACTTTCGGACAAGGTGTTAGTCTAGGCAGTGCAAAGAATTTCATGATTTTCACAGGTAGCGGGGCGGTTTCTAATACAGGAGTCTCAAATGTAACAGGAGATATTGGTACAAACCTCGGATCTGTTTCGGGATTTGGGCCAGCAACCGTAAATGGTTCCTCTCATGCAGCAAACGCAATAACTGCTCAGGCGAAAGCGGATGTATTTGTTGCGTATAACCAATTGATCGCAATTCCGGCAACAGTTTCTGCTCATGCTCCGGCCTTTGGTACAGAAACCCTAACAGCTGGAGTGTACACTATAGCAGGTGCTGGTTCAGTTGCAGGCAATCTAACATTAGATGGCTTAGGTGACACGTGTGCTTTATTCGTTTTTAGGTTTGGAGGGGCATTCGCTACTGCGGCCTCTTCTGCAATCATTTTGACTAACGGAGCAAAAGCATGTAATGTATATTGGGTTTCGGAGGGCGCTAGTTCTTTGGGAGCATCAACAATAATGAAAGGGACATTAATAACAAATGCCGCTGCAGTTTCCGCAGCTGCTGGTTGCGATATTGAAGGAAGAATGCTTTCTACTAATGGGGCAATATCTTTTGGTCCAGCCGTAGGTTATATTCCTACCTTATGTTGTCCTCCTTATGTATCTCCTGCGGTAACTAGTTGTTGTAATCCAGATTTTGGAGGAACAATTAAATTTGCCGTTTTCACAAGTGATGGAGCTATAACAAACGCTGGAATATCTAATTATACAGGTCATATAGGATCAGATAATGGAAGTATATCAGGTTTTGGAACCTCAACAGTAAACGGATCTTTTTTTAATTCGGATGCGAAAACAGCTAAAACAAAGGTGGATTTAACCAACCTATATAGTCAACTTATTTTAAATCCTACGACACACGCTTCACATACACCTGCTTTTGGAAATGGAGAAACAATAACTAATGGCGTATATGAAGTTGCGGGTGCGGGTTCATTAGCCGGAGTGATTACATTAGATGCACAAAATGATACGAATGCTATTTTTATTTTCAAATTTGGAGGCGCATTTGCTGTTGGAGCAGCTTCTGAAATCCGTTTAATAAATTTAGCTTCATCTTGTAGTGTGTTTTGGGTGGCTGAAGGTGCTGTTTCTGTGGGAGCAGGAGGTATAATGAAAGGTACTTTTATTGCTAACAATGGAGCGATTGCAGCCACGGCTAATTGTTCGATAGAAGGTAGATTATTTTCTACTAGCGGAGCCATTACTTTTGATAAAATAACAGTAGATAACTCGGCTTCTTGTCAAAATCCAACTTTTGATACCGTTACTACCACTTGGAATGGCACGGTAAGTTCAGATTGGTTTACAGATAGTAATTGGGATATGGGTAAACCAGATTCCATTAAGCATGCAGTTATTCCTGCAGGACCTGCTAATATGCCAGTAATTTCTTTTGCTGGAGCAGCATGTAAAAGTTTAGATATTAATGCTTCTTCTAATTTAACACTTAGTGGATCCAATGGAATTGATATTTATGGAGATTGGATAACTAATGGCACCTTTAATGGGGATGTAGGAACAGTCACTTTGAAAGGTACACTCTATGGGAATAAAATTAGGAGTGCATCTACTTTACGAATCAAGAATTTAACCATAGATAACGAAAGTTTGGCAACGATTACTTCTGGTCGTATAGAATTAACGGGAGCCTTAAACATAGTAACTGGTAATTTAAATACAAATGATTCATTAACGTTAATCTCCAATGTGTCTGGTACCGCCAGAATAGGCGAGATTCCTTCTCATTGTAAATACACGTTAGATATGTCTGACAGTTGGAGTGATGGTTGGAACGGGGGGTTTATTAACGCGCTAGTAGATGGCGTTTCTATTGGTCATTTCTATGCGCACGGGGCTAACTCTAAAGATAATTTATATATCTCTAGTGGATCAACTTTGAAATTAGAATATACTGCTGGTTCCTCAGAAGATGAAAATTCGTATACATTGTATGATGGATCAGGAAACAATATTTTTAGCGACAATGCTAATCCGACTACTGGAGTAGTTTTTACGACCACCGCTAACTGTAATTTTGTCAATCCTATTTCAGGAAACATTACCATGCAACGTTATGTAAGTACAGGGGGTACAAGTTGGAGGTTTTTAACTTCACCAGTTTCTGGGACTACGATTGCTGATTTTAACGATGATTTTTCTACGACTGGTTTTCCAGGGTCTAATTATCCTACATATCCATCAGCAGCTAACCCGTGGACTTCTATATTTTATTATGATGAAACAATATCCGGTGTGGAGGACAGTGGGTTTGTTGCGGTAACAGACACAAATAATACGGTATCCGCAGGACAAGGTATTTGGGCTTGGGTGTGGGCTGGGAATTCAACGAATGGAACACAACCTTTCACCTTAGATCTAGAAGGTCCTGTAAATACGGGAACGATTGATCTGCCAATAAGTTATACCAATACTGGAAGTGTTAATGATGATGGTTGGAATATGGTAGGAAACCCTTATCCCTCTGCTATAGATTGGGACTCTCCTGGAGTTACCAAAACAGGAATGAATTCAGCTATTTATATTTGGAACCCGGATATAGGTCAGTTTGCAACGTATGTTTTTGGAATTGGAACAAATGGGGGTTCAAGACACATCGCTTCTTCTCAAGCTATTTGGCTTCAAAGTAATTCTCCTGGAGCTTCGGTACAGCTTAATGAATCAAGTAAAACAACAGTTGGAGCAACGTTTTTTAAGAGAGAAAAACCAAGTTATTTATCAATAGAAGCCGTTAATAGTGATGGTGTAGATGAAACGATTATTAGTTTCCAACAAAACGCAACAACCAACTTTGATGGCGTATATGATGCTTTAAAAATGGAGCCGGTTAATTCATTATTGCCATCAATTTCAACTCAGTTTAATGATTCTGTTGAGTTCTCTATTAATCAATTACCAAGACAAGAAATAAACATTCCACTTAAAGTTACGTGTGGAGCTAGTGGAGTTCATAAAATTAGTTTTAATGGAGTGAGTAACTTCACTAACTCTAGTTGTGTCTTATTAGAGGATTTGTTTACGGGAGTAATATATGATTTAAGAATTACCGACTCTATCTCAGTAACTATTTCAGATACCACAACTATAGCTAGGTTCTTAATTAAATTTGGCGCAGAAACAGTTACTTCAGTAGCCAACGTAAGTTGCAATGGATTAAGTGATGGATCGATAGTGATGACAAAAAATAGTCTAAATCCATTTGATGTAATTTGGAAAGATGATCAAAACAACACGTTACTTTCTCAAACAAATGTTTTGGGATCGGACTCAATTATCCATATTCCTTCGGGCATCTATTTTATAGAAACCGAAGATAATGTATGTGGTAATTTGTATGATTCGGTTAGTGTAGAAGAGCCTTTACAAATTTTGGCGGAGTTCAAAAATGCTTCAGATACCATAGATTTAGCAAAAGGAGGATTTGTAGATTTCACGAATCAATCGAGTAATGCTAATTACTATACTTGGGATTTTGGAGATTTTAACTATTCCACTGATGTAAGTCCTACCCACCAATATTTCAGAGCAGGAGTATATAATGTAGCACATACAGCCTACCAAACTCCCACATGTTATAGTTCCGTGTATAAAGATATTACGGTTCTGGATTTAGCTACATCATCGAGCAGTCAGAAAGAATTGGTCAATACTAAAATCTGGATTAATGATAAGGTTCTTTCAATAAAGCAAGAAAATATTCAGGCTATTTATATTAGTGATATTCTTGGGAAGATGCTATTCTCTTCGCAAGAAGTAACAGATGAACAGCAGTTTAATTTATCTGATTTAAGTTCTCAAACATTGATTATAAGTGTCCAAACCAGAACTGGTTTGAATTCATCTAAAATTGTATTCATTAACAATTAGCGAGTTGGCGATGAATAATAAACCATTTAAGACTAGGAGTCTGTTATGTTCTTTTTAGGTGAGCGTATGTAATAAAGAAAATCGTTCAAACGGATTGAATAGTTAATAATGTACTGAAATCAGTCATACTTGAATAACTAAGAAACACGGTAACAAATAGGAGTATTATACGGGTTCGTAAATGTGTTTTCAGCGGGTGTTGAGGCATGCGTTTGGAACAAGCTCAGAAACTAGTTTAAGAGAAGTAGGTACACAGAATGTATCTTCTTCTTTTAATATGGGTCTGCCGTCAAACTTAATTGACTTAACATAAACCTGTTCTCCTTCGATGACTTTTAGATCAGAGTCGGTCTACGTTTTAAGATATTTGAAGGAGGGTGTAGCACGAAGGTATGGGATAACTACGGCCAGAGTATTTTTTCTAATTTTTAACGGTATAAGAACGATTGATAGTACGATAGAAGAGTTAATGAAACGGAAAAAATTCATTAACGCATTGAATGATAAGTTAAAATGTAGGATGGCTAATACTACTTAAAGAAAGTAGAGAACACCTATCCAACCCGATATTCCTAGCACTATAGTATATGGAAAAGCCATCTTAACCATTTTTCCGTAGGATAATCCAATTAATGGAGCGACAGAAGAAGTCAATAAAAATAGAAAGGCTGCTTGTCCATTTGGAGTCGCGATGCTTGGTAGGTTTGTTCCTGTATTTATTGCGATCGCTAACTTTTCAAAATGAGCTCGATCAATTATGCCACTTTGGTAGGCTTTATCAATTTCTCCGATATATACGGTTGCTACAAAAACATTATCGCTAATCGCAGATAAAAAACCATTTGCGGCATAAAACAAACTGGGTTGATCATTTAGATCTTGCTGTAAGGCCCAATCAATAATTGGAGTGAATAAATGCTGGTCGTGAATCATGGCTACAATTACAAAAAAAACAACCAATAACCCGGTAAATGGAAGTGACTCCTCAAAAGCAGGACCTAAATCATGTTCGCTTGTAACCCCCATAAAAGCAGTTTGAAATATGATTAATCCTAAACCAATAAAGCCAACTGGTGCTATATGTAATGCAAGACTGATGATGAGCAACACTGCGGCAAAACCTTGAACCCATAACGCATATTTTTCTTTTGGTTTTCTATTGGCATCTTCTTTGTCAATGTATTCATTAATTATTTTGCCGGCAATAGGAGGCATTTTAGCTCCGAAATCAAACCATCCAGTTAACTCTAGAATGACTGTTGTTACCAAACCACAGAGAAATACAGGAATAGTAATAGGGGCCATTCGAAAGAAAAACTCGGCAAAATCCCATCCCATTCGCTCACCAATTAGTAAGTTTTGAGGTTCTCCAACTATCGTACATACACCACCAAGTGCGGTGCCTACAGCTCCATGCATTATTAAACTTCTTAAAAAACTTTTAAATTGTATCAGAGTGTCGCCACTTAATTCTTCGGTATCTAAAATGTCATTTTTATTCAAATATTTTAATCCAGAATGAATGGTATGATACACGCCATAAAAGCCTACAGAAATGCTAATTAGAACGGCCATTACGGTCAGGGCATCTAAAAAAGCAGATAAGATAGCTGATAAAGAGACGAATAGAACGGAAAGTAATAGTTTAGATTTAATTTTAGTGAATACTTTACTAAAGATAAACATGAGGAGGGGTTTCATGAAATAAATTCCGGCAACCATGAACACTAAAAGTAAAATAACCTCTAAATTTTGTTTTACTTCAAAATAGGCGGTGGCTGGGCTAGTAAGTCCTAAAAGTAAGGCTTGAATGGCTAGTAAACCGCCAGATTGAAGCGGATAACATTGCAAGGCCATGGCAAGAGTGAAAATGAACTCGGCAATAAAAAGCCAGGCCGTTACTACGGGTCCGAAAATGTATACGCAAATTACATTTATAATCAGGAAACTGATCATCGTAATTTTGAACCACTTCGGACTGTTACCTAAAAAAAAATTCAACATATGTTCTGTGCTATACTCAATTGATTTATCCTAGTGTTAATTCTGAAATTATATAGAATTAAAAATTTATTTTGTCCAATCTGATGACCCTATCACACCTTATTTAGAATTGGTAGTCAACGTTTTGAGTTGCGTTATTCAAAACGTGTTAGTCAGCTAACGAAGCAAATGTAAGACGTCTATCATATAAATTTTTATTTATGTTTATTATGAATACCATAAATATAAATTATGTAAAAAGAAGCGTCTGTTTTCGTGATAAATGGTATTACGCGTATCAGAGGCAAGTATCCTTAAGTTTTAGTATCGAAGTAACCCCAATATACATACAGTTGGTAAAATGGTAGTGGGTAATTTTAGTTCTTGATGAAAATAAAAAGCAAGTGTTGCCTCTACAGACCCGCAGAACTCTCGTCCTTTTGAGACCACACTATACCAAACTAGCGTAAAGCTACAGGCAAGCTCTAAAGACCTAAATACAGTTATAATCAAGAGTCTGAAAAAAAATAAAATAAGAATGTCATCCTCAATATAAAATTCACCATAACTTTTACTACCGAACGGTTTGTATTAAAATATACTAATTATAAAGATATGGAAAAAGTACTAGTAGCAGGAGCAACAGGATGTTTAGGAGAATTTGTGGTCAGAGAATTAAAGAAAAGAAATCAACAAAAAACTTAACCATTGCGGAAATTGAATTAATAATTAAGGAATTTCACCATCCATTCGTCCCTGAAATTATAGCCGTAACCGAAAAAGGAATGTCAAGATATTTTATAATGTTTTTTGAAGCTTACGAAAATCACCCGAAATTTACAGATATGATTCGTGTTTTATACAAAGAACTTAAAGATCGGCTTTCAGAAGAATATAAAAAATAAGGTGTGGAAAAATCAGAAATAGATGCCATTAAGTAATTTCAAAATAGGAAGGAATTCTATTTTGGTTTGCAGTTTAACCGAAAGAAAAGGTGAAAAAGATGATGGCTGAACTCTGAAAATAGTCAATGCATAATAAATGTGTACGATGAACAACGAAACAGTAGTAAAGTCCGTACTTTTAGCTTTTAACCAGAATAGAAATTAACTTCATCTCAAAAAATATTCAGTATGAAATTAATACAGATGTTCCCCCTAATGATAGGCCTAATTCTAATCACCTCCTTTAGCTGTGAAAAAAAATGTAATATGGGTAGTAATTGTGAGTTAAAACCGAACGCAGGAAGGTGTAAAGCATATATGCCCAAATATTATTTTGATGAAGAAGATGGAGAATGCAAAGAATTTATTTGGGGGGGATGTGAAGGAACAGTCCCATTTGAAACACTAGAGGAATGTAAAGAATGTGAATGCAATACCTAATTTCATCGACCATAAAAAGTAATTTATTACGGTGCCTAAGCTAAAAGAAACAATGCTTTTGTGGGTGTAAATGTTCAAGTATATGTGTTTCTCGCCATTACATTTGCGGGAAACAGGTAGTTTTAAATAGCTTTCACTTCCTATAAAAAAGGGAATGACTACTGTAATGGTATGGCCATATTTACGGAGGTAAATTTTCTCATTCCGATATTATCTTTAGGTATATGAAACAAATTTATTACTGCTAATTCCAATTATCAGTGGGGCTTATTTAACGATAAAAAAGAGGACTGAATACTCAAGCGAAATGGATGGTCTGAATATTTTCATTGCTATTTCAAGTGTGGAAATAAAGACCTTCAATAAATAAAAAAACGGTAGCTACTAGTACGCTACATCCACTGTTTAGACTCAACTAAAAAGGATCCCCACTGTGCGGTAAATCAGCACCAAAAAAAAGCCCCCTCACCAAAACGGTGAGAGGGCTTTTAAAATAGTAAATAGTGCTTTTTATTTAGCCGTCTTTAAAACCGCATCTTTTTCAACCGGTGCCATAGGAGCCGCTTGAATAGAGCTAACCGCACTTGGGGTACGTACCAATTCCATTTCTTCAATTAAGTTAGTTGCCCCTGCGTATTTGTCTACAATAAACAATACATAACGAATGTCAACCACAATAGTTCTTTGGATGTTTTGCTCAAAGAAGATGTCACCACTCATAGCTTCCCAGTTACCATCAAAAGCAGCTCCAATAAGCTCGCCTCTAGCGTTTATTACCGGAGAACCAGAGTTACCACCTGTAATGTCGTTATTGGTTAAAAAACAGACGGGCATAGTGCCATTTGCGTTGGCGTAAGCACCGTAGTTTTTGTCGGTATATAAATCTACTAATTTTTGAGGAACCACAAATTCCGGGTTCGTATTGTCCATTTTCTCCATTACGCCACTCAAGGTAGAGGCATAGTTGTAAGAAACCGCATCATACGGAGCATAAGGTAAAACCTGACCATACGTTAACCGCATTGTGGAATTGGCGTTTGGCGCATATTTAGTGTCCGGATTCATTTTTCTCAAACCGGCTACAAACAAACGATTTCCGTTATCTAAGTCAGCGTAACTAGACGAATATTCGCCTCGCATTACTTCTCTGTATTTGGCTAAAAAGGCACCCATTAATTTACGTGCAGGATCTTTTTGTAATGCTTTTAATTGCTTAGAATTCACAAAGAATTCATCCATTTCTTCTTGTGAAGAAAAAATAGAATTCTCAAATAAAGACGCTGTTAATTTAGTGAAATCTCCTTTGTTCTTATCCACTAAATCTAGAAAATATTGAGGTTGTTGATCTTTCGGTAAATCGGTATAATACATTTCTAACATAGCTGCAGTTACTTCCTTATCGGTAGCCATATCATAATCTTTAAAATGAGCTCCACTTTGTCCTTTTAAACCTTGAATTAAGCCACTCACTTTTTTAGGATCTGGCTCGCCCATAGTTAAAGCTTTCTCTAAACCATTCGCGCGGTAGGCGTATAACAAGATTTCAGAACCTACCACAGCTTCACTAAAATACGTAGATGCTAAAACGTAGGGTGTTTGTGTATTGTATCCTTTTTCAATTAAAGCTAATGCACCGCCATATTTCGCTTTGTTCTCTTCGGTAGAAGAAGCCCAAGTGGTAAAATCATTTTCGATAGCTTGTTTTTTATCAAAAACGTGATTTTTCTTTAATTGCGCAGACTGACCAATAAAGTATTTCCAGTAATTAGAAACTCCCGCATATTTTGACGCATATTTAATACGTGTAGCCGGACTTTTTGCCATGTGTGTTTTATAGACATCTAATTTCTTACCTCTAATTTTGACACGAGCAGGTTGCTCAATATCTACCGCTTGTTTTACTCCGTAAGAAGTTAAGTAACGATCAGTTGATCCGGGGTAACCCATAACCATTGCGTAATCGTTTTCTTTCACGCCATCCATAGAGATAGGAAGACTGTGCTTTGGAACTAATGGCTTATTGTCTGCTGCATATTTTGCAGGCTTTCCATCTTGACCCGTGTAAATTCTTAAAATAGAAAAATCACCGGTATGACGAGGCCACATCCAGTTATCGGTATCGCCACCATATTTTCCAATACTTGAAGGAGGCGCCCCTACTAAACGTACATCTCTGTAGGTAGTGTATACGAAAAGGTAAAATTCATTTCCTTCGTAAAACGACTTTACATCGGCATTAAAACCATTTTCTTTAGTCGCAACTGCTTCAATAGAATCTGCTAAATGTGCAATCGTTTTGCTACGATCTGCATCACTCATGTCATCGGTTAACTGGCTATTGATTACCTCAGAAACGTCTTCCATTCTCTCTAGAAAAGAAGCTGTCATACCTTGCGCTTGTAACTCTTGATCTTTACTATACGCCCAAAAACCATCGGTTAAATAATCGTTTTCTGGAGAAGAATTGGCTTGAATGGCACCAAAAGCACAGTGGTGATTCGTAAGCGTTAAACCTTCTTTAGAAATAATTTCAGCCGTACAACTACCGCCACTTAGCATAACAATAGCATCTTTTAAACTGCTATGATTTACACTATAAATTTCTTCGGCTGTTAATTTCAAGCCTTCTTTTTGCATATCAGCGTAATTTAAACGGCCAATAAACATTGGTAACCACATTCCTTCATCGGCTTTGACTCCAAATGGAACCGCCATCATCAATGCAAGAACAATTATTGATATTTTTTTCATGTTTGTTTTTTTAATTGCAGTTGCAAGGGTAAACAAAAAAAGTTGAATTTTAAGTGACTTTTAATCGTAGGGTTGAGGTGGCGCATAAACTGACAAAAAATGGAGAATGGATAAAGGCTAGGGATGTAAAAGCCTTTTTTTTAATAATAACGAGCAGTGGCCTCTGAAAATCTAGTGTATGTCGCAAAATAGTATGTCTCAAATGCCTAGTATTGCTAGGCAATTAAAATACATGTCATTCTTATTATAAGGCAAGTTCTCACGTTGTTGTTTTTCAAGTTATGCTAACTGAAGCAGAATAGTTATCATTGTTATACCACAATCTGGAGGACATGAACGAAATCACGAAAGCGAAGAGAATGTTATGGTTATTTGGAATTTTCAAAATTCCTTTAATAGGTTATGTGAATCCTAAAATCATTGAATTTACAGATACGCGAATGGTGATTAGAATCAAATTGCGCAGACGTACCCGTAACCACCTAGGCTCTATGTATTTTGGGGCCTTAGGTATAGGAGCTGATTTAGCAGGAGCTTTTCAAGCCTTTAGTATAGCTGATAAAAAGAAGAGAAAAATATCTTTGGCTTTTAAAGATTTTCAAGCCAATTTCTTGAAGCGACCAGAAGGAGATGTCTTCTTTGTATCGGATGCAGGAGGGCAAATTGCCGAATTGATGGATGAAACCATTCTCACTAAGCAAAGAGTAACCCAATCTATCCAGGTAAACGCGTACATAAATTATCCAGAAAACCCCGAACTGGTGGCCGAGTTTACATTAGGTTTATCCGTTAAAGATAAAGGATAATGCGTAATAAAGAGAAGTACATATTAGCGTTAGACCAAGGCACCACAAGTTCACGCTCCATAGTGTTTGATGAAGCTTTTCAAGCAGTAGGTACTTCTCAAAAAGAATTTAAACAGATATATCCGCATACAGGATGGGTAGAACATGATGCAGCGTTGATTTGGCAAACTCAATTAGAAACTGCTAAATTGGCAATGGCATCCATACCCATTATAAATATAGGTGCCATTGGAATTACCAATCAGCGAGAAACCACCGTGCTGTGGAACAAAATTACCGGTAAACCCATTTACAATGCTATTGTATGGCAAGATCGCAGAACAAGTGACTTTTGTACAAAACTCATTGATCACGGCCATTCAGAGATGGTTCAATCTAAAACAGGATTAATAATAGATGCGTATTTCTCGGCCTCAAAAATCAAGTGGGTCTTAGATAATGTTGCTGGTGCTAGAAAATTAGCCAAAGAAGGAGTATTGCTTTTTGGAACAATTGATACCTGGCTTATTTGGAACTTAACAAATGGGAAATCTCATATTACGGATGTGAGTAATGCTAGTAGAACCATGCTTTTTGATATTCACACTCTATCGTGGGATCAGGAACTGTTGAATTTATTTGATATTCCTGAAAATATATTACCCACGGTAGTAGATAGTGGCGGTGCTTTAGCGGTAACGGATGCCGATATTTTTGGCGCTGAAATACCCCTTACTGGAATTATGGGAGATCAACAATCTGCTTTGTTTGGCCAATTGTGTGTGCATAAAGGAATGGTGAAAACTACCTATGGTACCGGATGTTTTTTGATGCTCAATACCGGTAAAGAAGTGATTCGTTCTTCGCATAAAATGATTTCTACTATTGGTTGGAAAATAGGCACAGAGTTGAACTACGCGCTGGAAGGCAGTGTTTTTGTAGGTGGAGCTGTGATTCAATGGCTTCGCGATGAAATGAAATTCTTTATTGAAGCCGCGCATAGTGAGCTTTTAGCCGAAGCAGCAGCAGACAATGGAGGCGTGTTTTTTGTGCCCGCACTTACCGGCTTAGGCGCCCCGTATTGGGATGCCAATGCCACGGGGGCCATTTTTGGATTAACCCGATCTACTACCAAAGCCAATTTAACAAGAGCAGCTTTAGAAAGTATTTGTTTTCAAGTAAACGATGTGCTCAATGCAATGAATCAAGATGTTGACTTCGACATATCAGAAATACGGGCAGATGGAGGAGCGGCCGCGAATTCATTATTGATTCAATTTCAATCGGATATTTCAAGCGTTAATGTAATTCGTCCCACACAACTAGAAACTACGGCTTTAGGAGCTGCGTTTATGGCGAGTATTGGGCTAGGAATAAATACGATAGACTCGCTCCAACAAAAATGGGCGATTGAAAAAACGTTTACACCCACCATGGAATCCAGTAAACAATCACACCTGATTAAAAAATGGAATAAGGCCGTAAATCGCAGTTTAGACTGGTATTAACTGTCATGGTAAAGTCAGTTAATACACTTGATGGAGACATAATTATTTCGCCTTATTTCTACTGTAAATTATTGTTGTTTTAATGGTTTTACCTCCCCAATAACCTACATTTGTGCGGATTTAACATCTGAATGTCACGAAGATGTAAATGGTTTAAAATCAATTATAAACACCGGGTAAACAAAACAGTATGAAAGGTATATTCAAGCAGTTATGGGCATTTTTAACTTCCATGGAGTTAATGGCTTTTTTGATTCTTTTGTTTGCCATAGCTATTGGTGCGGCAACTTTTATTGAAAACGATTTTGGAACTCCTGCATCTAAAGCGGTGGTTTATAACGCCAAGTGGTTTGAATTAATGCTATTTTTCTTGTTCGTGAACATGATGGCCAACATTTTCAAATACAAAATGTACAAAAAAGAAAAATGGTCTATTTTATTATTTCATACTTCTTTTATTTTCATGATTGCTGGAGGTGGAGTTACGCGTTACATCAGTGAAGAAGGGGTATTACATATTAGAGAGGGTAAAACTAGTAACACTGTAGTTAGTGATAAAACATATTTTAGTTTTAAAGTAGATGATCAAAAAATGCAATACAGTTTTGATCAAGCCGTATTTTTAAATCCATTATACAATCCAGGATTTTCTAAGAGCTTTGATTTTAATGGCTCTCAGATATCGGTCAAATTTGTGGATTATTTACAAAATGCAGTAGATACCGTGATCTCTGATCCAAACGGGTCCACTTTTATAGAGTTTGTGACCACTGATGGGAACGGTAGAAAAACCAATTATTTAGAAGAGGGTACCACTACTAATTTAGGAATGCTACCGGTGGCCTTTGGGAAAGGAACAGAAAAAGTAGGTCTACGCATTTTTGAAGATTCAAATGGGTTGTCTTTTACTTCGCCATTTGAGGTGAGTTACTTGAAAATGTTAGATCGTAGCCAAGGGGTGTTAGGAGCCGATACGGTTCACCCTTTTGAAAGCAGAAGATTATACCAAATTAATGGGGTAAGTATTGTTTTCAAAAGCGTTCACGAAAAAGTAAAAAAATCAATCACCACCTCTGTCGGTGAAAATGCGGCTCCAGGGTCGGATATTATGGTGGTAGACTTAGCCATTAATGAGGTGCATCAAACCTTGAACTTAAAAGGAGGCAAAGGAATTGTTACCGCTCCAACTCGAATTTCTGTAGGCGATTTAAACTACCAATTGTCATACGGTTCTAAATATATTTTCTTGCCGTTTTATATGGAATTAAGAGATTTCCAATTAGATAGATACCCGGGGTCAATGAGTCCGGCATCGTATGCAAGTGAATTAACCTTAATTGATGAAGAATTAGACATTCGTGAAGAACACCGTGTATTTATGAATAACGTATTAGATTACCGTGGGTATAGATTGTTTCAATCTTCTTACGATCAAGATGAAGAAGGAACAGTGTTATCTGTGAACCGTGACTTTTACGGTACGTGGTTATCGTATATAGGATATATCATGATGGGTATTGGAATGTTCTTTACTCTGTTTATTAAAGACAGCAGATTTAGTAAGCAAAAGCGTACATTAGAAAAGATTAGAGCTAAAAAAGCAGCACTAAGTATAGGTATTGGTTTACTGGCATTATCGGGGGTGACGATCGCCCAAAATGCGCCTGTTCCTAAGGTTATTCCGTTAGCGCAATCCGAACAGTTTGGAGCTTTGCAAATGCAAGATCATCAGGGTAGAATGAAACCAATGAATACGTTGTCTTCTGAGATATTACGTAAGGTAGCGCGGTCCTCTACTTTTAATGGTTTAACAGCAGATCAAGTGCTTTTAGGCATGTTGTATGAACCACAAGTGTGGCAAATGGTAGACATGATTAAGGTAACTCACCCCGATTTGAAAAAGAAAATTGGGATGGATGACTCGAAGAAATTGACGTCATTTATGCAGTTTTTTAATGAAGATTTTTCTTTTATTCTAGAAGACGATATTGCCGCAGCAAATCGTAAAAAGCCATCGGAAAGAGGTAAATACGACAAAGATATTTTAGCGGTAGATGAGCGTGTAAATATTTGTTATATGATTTTTACCGGAGAGTTAGTAAAGATTTTTCCGCTACCGAATGACCCAAATAATAAATGGTATGCCCCTAGAGAAGCGAAGGAAGTATTTATCGGACAAGATTCTTTATTTACTGCGCACATTTTGAATATGTACTTTGAGGGAGTGACTAAAGGTTTAGAAACCCAAGATTGGGCAGATGCAAACACATCTATGAAAGCGGTTCATGATTACCAAGCTAAAATTGGAGCAGAAGTTTCAATATCTGAAGACAAGTTGAAAGCAGAGATATTTTATAATCAAGCACACATTTTCAATAACCTGTTTTATTACTATTTCTCTGTAGGGTTGATATTCTTAATTATTTTATTCGTTCAATTATTTTCTTCTGGAGGAGTGTTAAATGGAGTGGTTACCGGGTTTTATTGGTTAATCATTTTGGGTTTTGCAGCCCATACTGCGGGTCTAATTTTGTTATGGTATATTTCGGGTCACGCTCCTTGGAGTAACGCGTATGAGTCAATGGTATATATTGGATGGGCGACCATGTTGTCTGGGTTCATATTCGGTAGAAAATCTAAAATCACGTTAGCCACCACGTCATTATTGACTTCGTTTATTTTGATGGTGGCACATTTGAATTGGTTAGACCCAGAAAT
>JBLFZF010000060.1:0-20504 GCA_047610145.1 Salibacteraceae bacterium
ACAAAAAACAGAAGTTAAGGTCTCTACAATGAAGGTGACCGTTAAGGATATTCAGAAACTACCCTCTGTAGGTGGGGAAGCTGATATCGCCCAATATCTCCAGGTGCTACCTGGAGTTGTATTTACCGGTGATCAAGGTGGCCAATTATATATTCGTGGGGGTTCTCCCGTACAAAACAGAGTCCAATTAGACGGAATGAATGTGTACAACCCATTTCACTCTATTGGTTTGTATTCCGTATTTGAAACTGAAATCATTAAAAATGCAGAAGTAAGCACCGGTGGCTTTAGTGCCGAACATGGGGGTGCTATTTCTTCTGTGATGAACATAAGCACTATTGACGGGAACCGAAACCGAATGGAAGGGAAAATTGGAGCGAGTACTTTTGGAGCTAAAATTGCCTTAAACGGTCCGCTAAAAAAACCTTCTGAAATTGGTGGCTCTGCCATTACGTATGTTTTAGCTGCGAAAACTTCTTATCTTGACCAAACCAGTAAAAGCATCTATTCTTACGTAAACGATGGTGACGGTCTGCCTTACTCTTTTATTGATGGGTATGGTAAAATTGCATTTCACGGCACGAACGGGAGTAAATTCAACTTATTTGGTTTCACTTTTAATGATAAAGTAAATTACAACTCGTCAAAATTGGATTGGAACTCTTATGGAGCTGGGGGTAATTTCATTTTGGTTCCTGCTACATCTGATCTACTGCTAGAAGGTAATTTTTCATTCTCTAACTATGGGGTTATTCAGGAAGAAGCCGACCGAGACAGATCTTCTGATGTAGGTGGGTTTGAAGTAGGGTTAGATTTCACAAAGTTCAAAGCCGACAATACCATTAAATACGGAATTGACATCTTGGGTATGCGTACTGATTTCAGATATGAAAACACGATTGGCCGAGTTATACAAGATACCAAGAATAGCACGGAGTTTTCCGGGTATTTTGACTACAAAATAGTCGCTGGAAACTGGGTTGTTGAGCCCTCTGTAAGAGCCATTTACTACTCTTCGTTAAGTGAGTTTAGTGTAGAGCCAAGAATTGGGTTAAAATACAATCTAAGTGATAAAGTACGATTAAAAGCCGCTGGAGGTTTGTATTCTCAAAACCTAATTAGCTCTAACTCAGACAAGGATGTGGTGAATCTTTTTAACGGATATTTATCTAGTCCGGATAACTTACCTTCCACCTTTACCGATAGCGAAGGGGTAACCACCGACAGAAAATCTTCTTTACAAAAAGCCATTCATTACATTGTAGGAGCCGAATGGGATGTTACAAAACGTATATCGTTTAATATTGAAGGGTATTACAAAGATTACGTTCAACTTATTGGAATTAACCGATACAAGATTTTCGAAGACAATAACGCGAACAGAAACCAACCGGAAATTTATAGAAAAGATTACATTTTAGAAGATGGATATGCTTACGGTTTAGATATGACATTAAGTTACCGTCACAAAGGAATTAGTTTATGGGCAGTTTACTCTATTGGATATACCCGTAGATGGGATGGCTTGCAAGAATACGCTCCTGTTTTTGATCGTAGACATAACGTAAATATGGTAGGTAGTTATGAATTTGGAGAATCTAAATCATGGACTGTGAATGCGCGTTTCAACTTTGGTTCTGGTTTCCCTTTCACGCAAGTAGATGGGTACTTTGAGAAGTTTGACTTTACGGATGGCTTAGGTACCGATTTCATAAATGGCAATGGAACACTAGGAACCGAGTTCGCCCCAATCAACCAAGGTCGTTTGCCCGACTACGCAAGAATGGATGTTGATGTATCTAAAGTATTTACAATTAGTCAATACACACAATTAGAATTAAATGCAGGAATCACTAACGTGATGAATAGAGAAAACATTTTCTACTTTGATAGAAACACCTATACACGCGTAAATCAATTACCATTTCTACCCAGTATTGGAGCTAGTTTAAAATTTTAATTCAACACATAATACTTCAAAAGAGCGACTTTCTAGTCGCTCTTTTTTTTTACCCAAGCCCTATATTTTGTTTGCTTCACCAACCTCCAAAAACGACCAAATTAAGTTTAGCCAAACCAAACTAGTTCAGCTTTTAATGTTAATTTTGTGCCCCGTAAATAAACATACGTTTTAAGACGAAATACATGCCGGGGAAGTGTAAATATATTTTTGTTACGGGAGGCGTAACATCATCGTTAGGTAAAGGGATCATTTCAGCATCCTTAGGTAAATTACTTCAATCTAGAGGTTATTCAGTTACCATTCAAAAATTCGATCCATACATCAATGTAGATCCAGGGACTTTAAACCCGTACGAGCACGGTGAATGTTATGTAACGGATGACGGTGCAGAAACCGATTTAGATTTAGGTCACTACGAGCGATTTATTAGCACGCCCACCTCTCAGGCGAATAACGTCACTACGGGTAGAATATACCAGAACGTTATTCAAAAAGAACGTAGAGGTGATTACTTAGGAAAAACCGTACAGGTAGTTCCTCACATCACGAACGAAATCAAAAAAGGTTTTAAAAAATTAGGTGAGTCTGGCAAATTCGATTTTGTTATCACCGAAATAGGGGGCACAATTGGAGATATAGAATCTCAACCTTATGTGGAGGCTATGCGTCAACTCAGATGGGAATTAGGTCAACATAGAAGTTTAGGAATCCACCTAACTTTAGTTCCTTATTTAAAAACTACGGGAGAATTAAAAACAAAACCTACCCAACACTCGGTTAAGGAATTACTTTCTTTAGGTGTTCAGCCAGATATTTTAGTGTGCAGAACCGAGTATACTTTGAATGACGATGTAAAAAGAAAGATTGCTCTTTTTTGTAACATTAAATTTGAATCCGTTATCGAATCTATTGATGCCGACTCTATTTATGACGTGCCTCTTTTAATGCAAGAGCAAAAACTGGATGAAGTTGTATTAAAGCATTTGGAATTACCTATTGGAGAGGCTCCCGAATTGAAAACTTGGAAAGAATTCTTGCATCATGTAAAGCATCCAAAATCGGAAGTAGAAATTGCGTTAGTTGGAAAGTACATCGAATTGAAGGATTCGTATAAATCAATTCTCGAAGCATTTAATCATGCCGGTGCAAGTAATTCGTGTAAGGTAAACATTAGATGGGTGCATGCCGAAGATGTAAACAATGAAAGTGCCGCAAAACTATTTGAAGGAGTTCATGGTGTATTAGTAGCTCCTGGTTTTGGTGAAAGAGGTATTGAAGGTAAAATTGCCACCATTAAATATGTTCGTGAAAACAATGTGCCGTTTTTAGGTATCTGTTTAGGGATGCAATGTGCCGTTATCGAATATGGACGTAATGTTCTTAATTTAGAGAAATGTCACTCAGCAGAATTTTCGCCATTAGCCACTCATAAAGTGATTGATTTAATGGAAGATCAGAAAAATGTAAGCGACAAAGGAGGAACCATGAGGTTAGGATCTTATGATTGTGAGGTACTCGATAAATCTATTGCTAAAAGAGCTTACGGATCCAACTTGATTAGTGAACGTCATCGTCATCGTTTTGAATTTAACTCGCAGTATTTAGAGCAGTTCGAAAAAGCAGGTATGAAAGCGACAGGATTTAATCCAACGTCAAATTTGGTGGAAATTATTGAAATTGAAAGCCATCCATGGTTTGTAGGTGTTCAGTTTCACCCAGAATATAAGAGTACAGTGGCTAACCCACAGCCATTATTTATTGAATTTGTAAAAGCTGTGTTACAGCACTCAAAGAACTAGAATGGATAAGAAAGGATTAATTGGCCTGTTATTAATAGCAGGTATCCTATTTGGTTGGCAATTTTTAAACCAGCCAAGCCCGGAAGAAATAGCAAAAATGAAGGCGCAAGCCAAACAGGACTCTGTTAACATTGTTGCGGAAAACAAATACAACCAAAGTGAATTAACAGAAATGACCCCTCCGGTTATCTCTGAATTAGACTCGGCCAGTATGTATTCCGCTGACTCGGCTCAAAACGTAGCTCTAGTTTCTAAATTTGGAACACTTGCCTCAAACGCAGAAGGAGAAGAAACCTACACAACCGTTACCACACCAATTATCACCACCGTTTTCAGTAACAAAGGTGGCCGTATGGTTTCTGTTCAACTAAACGATTACCAAACCTATGATAGTTTACCGTTAATGTTGTTTACGGAAGACTCTACCATGTTAGATTTCGCCTTCAATTTTGAAAATAGAACATTAAATGCTTCCGACCTATATTTCGAGTCTGAGGTAATTAATCCTGTTTTGAAAACAGACTCTACCGTTATTATTTATAGAGCATTTGCTGGTTCTTCTTCCAAATACATTGAGCAACGATATACCTTCTTCCCAGAAGAATATATGTCTCGTTACTCCATCAACTTTGTTGGAATGAACGAAATAGTAGCTGAGAATGATAATTCTATTCTACTTAACTGGCAATTACGTGCATTGAACAAGGAGAAAGGTATGGATTTGCAAAAGCAAAAAACCACGTTCTTTTTCAGAACTAATGATGGCGATACTGATTACCTTTCTGAAGGTAGAGATGATGAAGAGATTTTAGAACTTCCAGCTCAATGGATAGCGTTCAAGCAACAATTCTTTTCGGTAGTCTTGGTTTCTAACAATAGCTTTAAAGAAAATACCACGGTTCTTACGACTAAAGCATTAGAATCTAAAGACTATGTAGCCAATTTAACTGCTGTAATTGATGCTGAATTAAATAATGGAGGAATCGCCATGGACATGTACTTAGGTCCAAATGGCTATTCTATGCTGAAGGATTATGATATTGGCTTAGACCAGCAAATTGACCTCGGCTGGGGAATTTTTGGATGGGTAAACCGTTTCTTAGTTATTCCTGTGTTCAACCTATTAGATGGTACTGGAATTTCTTACGGAATCATTATTCTTATTCTTACGGTATTCATCAAGTTACTACTGTCTCCTATTACCTATAAAACGTATTTGAGTAGTGCTAAAATGAAGGTTTTAAAACCGGAGATTGAAGAAATCAACAAGAAGTTTAAGGAAGGCGATAAAATGAAGAAACAACAAGCCACCATGGACCTGTATAAACAGACAGGAGTAAACCCAATGGCCGGTTGTATCCCAATGTTAATTCAAATGCCAATTTTATATGCGATGTTCCGTTTTTTCCCGGCAGCTTTAGAATTGCGTCAAAAATCTTTCTTATGGGCGGATGATTTATCTGCTTATGATTCCATTTACGAACTAGGGTTTGACATTCCTTTTTACGGTGATCATATTAGTGGGTTCACCATTTTAATGGCTGTATCTATGATTTTCTATACCAAAAACAACTCACAAATGAGCATGGGTGGTGGAATGGGTGGTGCCCAAGAATCGCAAATGAAAATTATGATGTGGATGATGCCCGTAATGATGGCTGTTTTCTTAAACAGTTTT
Source organism: Salibacteraceae bacterium (assembly GCA_047610145.1). GTDB lineage: Bacteria > Bacteroidota > Bacteroidia > Flavobacteriales_G > Salibacteraceae > CAJXZP01. The sequence continues at coordinate 5,441 of JBLFZF010000060.1, forward strand.
GCGGCAGGTTTAACTTTATATTACTTCACCGCCAATATGGTGACCATGGGTCAGCAGTTCATCATTAAAAAATTGCTTATTGATGAAGATAAGATTCACGCTAAATTACAGGCAAACAAAATCAAACCTAAGAAAAAAGGAATGTTTGCGAAGCAAATGGATAAAATGACAGATGCGCAAGAAGAAGCGCAAAACCGTCAAGCTAGAAGAAGAAACAAATAGTATGAAGTACCTTACTTCTGTACTCTTATTATCATTTACAATCATTGGGTGCCAAAGTCAAAAAATGGCATCCAATGATTCAGATACCTCTTCTATACTTCATTCTCTCACTGATTCAAGTATCATTATTTCGCTGGAACAAACGGCCTGTTATGGTACATGTCCTGTTCATAAAATAGTGGTTCTCAAAAATGGTTACGCTTCCTATCATGGAGAGAGACATGTGGCACAAATTGGAGATTACTACGCCACCTTTACCCCAGAACAGATTGACTTAATTTACGTTAAAGCAAACCAGTTCCATTTTTTCGAATTAGAAAAAGAATATACGGCTCCCATGACCGACTTGCCCACTACTCTAATTTTTATTGCCACAGATTCTTTAAAAAATGCGGTATCCGCTTACGGTGAATATCCAAAAAACCTAGAGGACTTCATTGCCTTTTTGGGGCAAGATCTCCAAAAAATAGTTTGGACAAAGAAAAAGTAACACGTCACGACTACACTATTTTCTTACACGTATCAAAACGCACTTTCTTCCCTATTTAGCCTATTCTATAGACCAATAGTATCGTCTACCTTAATAAGGCACAGTTTAAATGATGAAACTCTCGGAAAACTCAATTGAATAAAAATGGATGGAGCAAGTACTAATTCTAAAGCGTACTAGTCATTCTTGGCTTGAACACGACTATAAATATAGCTGCAGGTCACTGTGTAAAGTAGTTTGTTTTTCTTGCTCCCACTTCTTCTAAATAGTTCTTGAGTTAAAAACTCGCATTTGAAAGTCCCCATTAACTCTGTTTTCGCCTGCGTTTAATTTGTGTGCTTTATAATTTGAAACTTTTAAGGCTCGAAAACTTAAAAAAACGATACCGTATTATTCCTTTAACCTAGCGCAATAAGGTAACACTGCCTCTATTAGAGTACTTCCTACCTGTATGCAGTTTTAAAGAATAATAATAGTTATACGAACCCACGGGTAATTCCTTCCCTGTATTCAGCTCTTTTCCGTTCCATCCCTGATCTCTAGATTTACCATTGAATACAATTCCGCCCCATCTATCATAGATTATTAAATTATAATCATCGGTACGGACTCCTTTACCTACTATCTTAAAAACATCATTATTTCCATCTCCATTAGGTGTAAACGCACTAGGATAGAAATACGTAGTAACCTCACGAACAGTCAAATCTGTATCTGTAGAATCAACACAACCAAAATCGTTGGCTACTACTATCTTAATATTAAAAGTTTCGGATTCAGGAAAAGGAGCTGAAAATTTTTCATTATCATTCAAGAAAATATCGTTGCTATACCAAGTCCAAGAGGATGCCCCTATACTTCTATCCCAAAAATCCACATAATGATCAATCACATTCGGCTTATGAGAGTTAAAGTCAAAACTGGCAGTAGGAGACGGAATAACCTCAATAAAACATGGATAGCTTTTGGTAGATATACATCCATACTTGGTAATCAGTTTAGCGGTAATATCATGACACCCATCTTTTTTAAATTCTTTTCGCGTGGTATCTAAACCTAGTCCTCCTCTAAAACCTTTTCCGTAATCAATAAAGTATTCAAAGCTAGCATTCACTGTATCCCATGCAAAAGCAAAGGTAGCTGGATCACAATTTTTATTCGTATCCACCCATAAAGAATAGCCGTCATAGTCGCCAAACTCTAATTGAATATCTGCATAACCCGGTAAAGTAAAACACTCATCCGTTACCGTAACAGAATAAGTAGTGGGGCTTGATGGCATATCACTTTGATTTTGACCAAAACCTAAACCTTGATCCCATTCATACGTATACTGACCAATACCTCCATCCCCTTGGGCAGTGATAAAAAACTGTTCTCCTTGGCAAATCGTATCATACTTGTTCACCGAAACTTGAATGGCGGGATAACCTCCTACTTGCACCCAAACAGAGTCAATTACTGGAGGGCTAGTACACCCATCGGTTAAGGTTACCATATAAAATTGAGAGATAGTAGCTGTAATCATTACTGAATTAGCGGTACTTGTACTAGCCGACCAAGAATACGTATAGGTACTATCACCTCCGGTAGCGTTTCCTACTAAATTAAAAATATCGCCCGGACAAACCGTATCTTGGCTTTGAAGAGAAACGGTTAACGGTGGTCTTACATTAATAGTCACTGCAGCAGAATCAGGCCCGCAATTATTGGCATCTGTAATGCTCACCATAAAAGAAGTTGTTAAGGTAGGCGAAACGGTATCTAGGTTAGTGGCAGCATAACCTGTGCCCCAATTATAAGAATAAGGAGGTATTCCTCCCAAGGCACCTGCCACTACAATAGTAGAACCACCTATACAAATAGTGGTGGCACCAAACGCGGAAGCCTGAATTATATCAGGTTCTGTCACCACGAAATCGGTAGTGTCTACACACCCATTTCTGTCTGTCACCCAAAGGGTTTGCACTCCTGCGCACAGAGAGTTATTGGCTAGTAATGTGCTTCCATTACTCCATAAATACGAATACGGTTGCGATCCAAAAAACAAGAAGGCAGTCGCATCTCCATCGCAACCTCCCCCAAAACAGCTTGTTTGTTTTGTTCCAAGAATGGTTACCTGCATAGGTTGAACCGTACCTAGTAAAACGGGCCATATACTGCTACACCCATTCCCATCAATAAGTTGAAGCGTATACACACCCCCTACTAAACCGCCTATAGAATCTGCTACATTTAAATTCAAGGCGGATCGCACGGTATTTCCTGCGGCATCTGTCCAAATAAACGACCAAGGCATGGGGGCTTGCAAAGGGTTGGGTTGGGTTAATACCTGTCCATCTGAACCACCCGTACAAGACACTTTCTTTTTAGTAAATACCGGACTTTGAGGAATATAACAAGCTGGATCACACCGATCTCTTACAAAAAAACAAAATGTAGAATCATGAGTACAACCAAAACCATCCATTACGTTAACAGTATAGCAATAGGTGGCACTATCCACTTGTGGTAACACTTCCAACACCCCATTAGAAACTATAGTGTTAACACTATTTAATGCTGTATCTACCCACAAAGAATCAATACCTGGATTGTAGGTGATTACTGTATTTGGGTATAAACTAGAATCAAGATCTACTCCCCAAGAAAACAAATACCCATCATCAGAGGCCCATTGGTCAGTAATAGTTAGTGACCATGTACCGTTTAACGGACAACCAATAAGGTTACTCATAGTTTGAAAAGGAGCATAGCTATTGGCAGGCATAGATGCCCCAATACCTACTCCAGAACACGGACTTATTACTACAGGACAGCCACAAGCAAATGCACTTAAATTAGTCTGATTATTTCCTGTAGATTTCCATTCATATAAATATCCAACTCCAATACCTGTTCCGTTACAAGGTTCCCCTAAATTGGTACCTCCACCACCTGGGAAAGATTTTAATACTGCAGAGCTCCCATTTGGACAAGACATTGTAATTGTTAAATCACCTAAAAAAGTATGCTCCATTATGGCCCAAAACTTATTTATATCGGCTAATGAGGTAATGGTTTTTCCGGTCTGAAATTTTGAAAAGGTTAACGTATTGACATATACCCCCGGATTAGATCCTGTACCATCTGGTAAAAAAGTAGTGGGCACAGCATTAGAAGAATCTGCATTACTCCATGTTTGAGAAATTGCGCCATAAGTCAGCGTATTGGTTTCTCCCAAACAGATGGTATCTGAGGCCAAAAAAGAGGGTGCAAAACTGGGTTCCGTTGAAACTCTCACCCAATAATTTAAGTTGAAATTAGCATCACAGCCCAAACTATCTGTAGCAAACACCTGAACTAAAAAAGCGCCTCCGCTATCTGGAAGAAAACCCAAAGTACTGCCCGAATCAATTACATTAGAATCTAAATACCAATAAAAATTGATGTTACTATCGTTTTGATTGTAATTCAAATTATTATTGGGATATATTCCAGTCACTTCAATTCTTGCCGTATCAATAACGCATATATCAATAAACCCTCCCAATACGGTATCAGGCGTAAATGAAGTTGCCTCAATAGTAAAAGGTTGACACGGAATATCACACGAAATAAATGCGTTCCATCCATTTCCAAGACCAGCCGCATCTGATATAAAGTGAAACGTCAAACATCCACTGGCATTTGCTACCAATTGAGCCGCCACAATTCCAACAGCAGGATTAGTGACATCAAACGTACTTAATAGTGGGGCTGCAGTTGAGTTACCATTATAAACCAGTAACATGTCACCCGCACCAATAACACAAGTAGCAAAATTCATAGTCACCACACTACCCGCTGTACCTGGGCAAAATGTCATTGTAAAGTTTTCGTTATTGGCATAACCTGCTCCCGTAGAACTGAAACTTGTACTCGATTCAAAATTTCCGGCACACACCGTTTGTAACCCATTAGCCATAAGAACGGTTTGTGAATTACCCTGCATCATTCCGAAAAGAGAAACGAAAATAAAAGCCCCTATTTTTTTTATGAAATAGCTCATTATTTCAAAGAGTTAAACTGTTCTATCACCGCAATTGGAGCAATGAAAACGATTACTGTACCCGATTTTCCGATCCGATAGGTTAAATATTCTTCTTGCTTTCTTACAATGTCTAATTTTAAAATATTCAAATCAATAATATCTTGTTCGGTTAGCTTTTCGCCAGTTTTAGAATAATTAATTTCAGAAATATCTTTAAAATGAATCCATTTAGATTCAGGAACATCATGTAACACTTGATAACCGTTTTGCACATAATAGTTTAAGTATGCCATTACGGCACTCTGGGTATTCGCCATTTCTTGCGCCCTAGACAATCCATACATTTCTATAATACGTTCATCTATTTCAGGCATAGTAACCTGCGCTACAGAACATAAACTGGAACCCACTAGCACTAAAACAAGTAAACTCGGTAAAATTATTTTCTTAATACAACTGATCATTTCTTTTTATACGAGATTAAACATACGGTGATTGATGTGTTTAAACACATCAATCACCGTATGTTTTCTTTTTTGTACGCCCTTATTATATGCTATAATCCGTAAAAAAGAGACCTAAAACGGACCTGTAGCGCAGCTACCTAAAATAAAGTCGCGAATTTCGAGACCATTAAATCAAACAAATTGGCAGAGAGCTTTTACATTTTTGATTTAAGCTTACAAAATACGATAAACCATAGACGCTTGAAAATTTTGAGTATCTAAAAAAACCAGCAAACATCATTTTCTGCATCTGTTAAAATCATTACTTTTGGGGTCAGAAAAAATAACGACAATTTTAAAATAATTATCCAAACAAACTAAGATGAAAGTAACCGTTGTAGGTGCCGGAAACGTAGGCGCAACTTGCGCAAACGTATTAGCACATAATGAAGTAGCTAACGAAATTATCCTTCTTGATATTAAAGATGGTGTGGCTGAAGGTAAAGCCCTTGATATTTGGGAAACTTCTCCAATTAACATGTACGATTCAAGAACCATTGGGGTAACCAATGATTATGAAGCTACAGCCGGTTCTGAAGTTGTTGTTATTACTTCTGGGCTTCCACGTAAACCGGGAATGAGTCGTGATGATTTAATCGCGACTAACGCTGGTATTGTAAAGTCTGTTACTGCGCAAGTAGTAAAACATTCTCCTGACGCCATCATCATTATCGTTTCTAACCCGTTAGACGTTATGACTTACCAAGCATTTAAAACGGCTGGTATTGATTCAAGTAAAGTGTTTGGTATGGCTGGTATTTTAGACACTGCACGTTACCGTTCTTTCTTAGCTTTAGAATTAAACGTTTCTCCAAAAGATATCCAAGCGGTATTAATGGGTGGTCATGGTGATACTATGGTTCCTTTACCTAGATACACTACGGTTGCGGGTATTCCAGTTACCGAAATGATTGATGAAGATAAATTAAACGCAATCGTTGACCGTACCAAGAAAGGTGGTGGCGAAATCGTTAAGTTATTAGGTACTTCTGCTTGGTATGCGCCAGGTGCTGCAGCTGCTCAAATGGTAGAAGCTATCGTGAAAGATCAAAGACGTGTTTTCCCAGTTTGTGCGTGGTTAACCGGTGAGTACGATCAAAACGATATTTACCTAGGGGTTCCTGTAATCTTAGGTAAAAACGGAATTGAAAAAATTATTGAATTAGATCTTAATGCAGACGAAAAAGCATTATTAGAAGAGTCTTCAGCTGCCGTACGTAGCGTGAAAGATGCTTTAGATGCAATGGATATCTAATCTGTTTTAAATAAAACTCAAAAAGCCGCTAAGCAATTAGCGGCTTTTTTTATGCTTCAAATTTTTATTTGGGCGTTACCCCAACTCCTTTCAGTCATTGAGGTCAGGCTTTCCGCACTCGCTTCGGTTTACCAACGGAAAACTCAAACAATTGCTCCTATCCCAAACGCAAAAAAATGCGTTTCTACTTTTATTATTATAATAACTTTGACCCCAATCAATCAATAACCTCATGCCTAAGTTTTTACTATCTCTAATTCTTAGCTTTTTCTTTATAAGCACCATCCAAGCAAATACTATTACCGTAGACAGCACCAACAATGCAGGCACAGGTTCGTTGCGTTTGGCTATTTCAAATGCCGTGGATGGAGATACTATTCGTTCTAATCCTAATTTAATTAGCAATGGTAGTGATCGCATTGTTTTAGACTCAAGTATTGTTTTCAGTAAAAGCCTAACATTAATTGGTTTATTCAACAATACCGATACACTGTTTCTTTCTGGTGGTTACAATGATGGAATATTTCATGTAGATAGCACGAGCTTTTTAAGTCTAGATTCAATGGTATTAATAAATGCATATACTACTGCCCTTATCGCGATTCATGTAGATAGTATTTTTTTAAACCATTTCAATTTCACAGAACCCCGCATCTTCTTACATGACTATTGACCATAAAACCTCAGAGATACATAATGGTTATATTCGTGTAATGAATTCTATGGGTACGGTTAGTAATAATTATATTATCGTTGCGAACAGCACTAGCCAAACCATTGACGTAAATAACTATCAAACTGGAAACTATTCAATTTCATTAATTATTAATGGAGTAATTTCCGACACTAAACAAGTTGTTATTCAATAACAATAATGGAGCAGTTGATTTACAAAAAATCAACTGCTCCATAAAAAAACATTATGAAAAAGCTTATATTTTTCGCAATTTTAGTTTGCAATTTTTCTCTTTTCGCTCAACCAGTGCTTACTGCTGATGCAGGTTCTGACCAAGTAATTTGCAGTGATATAGATAATGTTATTGAAGCCCACTTCATTGGTGGGCAACCAAGTGCTACCGGGGGTGAACCTCCTTATACCTATTCTTGGAGTTTTTCACACTCTTTTAACGGGATTAACACTTATTATGCCTCCGATTTTTTCAATGATACTACTTTAGCTAATCCAACCCTGATTTGGATGGCTATAGGGAATTGGCCCGAAATACCACCATTTGTTTTAACGGTAACCGACTCTGTAGGAAATGTGGCTATTGATTCTGTTCAATTACAAATGTCCTACTTTCTATGGCAACTTTGGCTACACAGTTATTTAATTCACCAAGGGGATTCTGTTCATATGCAATATCAGCCAGATGTTTTTGGAGGAACTGGTCCATTAACCTATTTATGGAGACCAAACCATGGATTAATAGATTCTACTAACGCTACCTTTTGGACTGTACCTGATACATCCATCCAATATTACGTTACCGCTACTGATTCTGTAGGTTGCGCCCAACAAGGACAAATAGATTACATTCAAGTAACTGTTTTCCCTGTTGGAATTGAAGATGGATTACCAAACATTAACATTAAAGTTTATCCCAATCCAGCCTCTGACTATATTCAAATTGAAAGAATAGCCAATGCAAAAGAGGAACAATTTACATTGTATGATATATTGGGTAAGGAAGTTTTGAATACACTTTTGAACTCTACTAATCAAACTATTGAAGTGAGCTCGTTGACTAGAGGTAGTTATTCTTATATTATCGGAGAAAGTAAGGGGCAGATAATTCTTAAATAATCTTGTTTACCACGAAAGGAACTTAATGGTTTGAAAGCACACACTTAATTGTTTCTTTATTGCAATAGTATTATCGAGCATTTTAAGGCAATTACTTGGTGAATATGCAATGTTCGACCATTCGTTATTTCAAGACTTCAGAAGTTGATAATGGTTATATTCGTATTATGAACTCTACGGGTACAGTAAGTAATAATTACATTATTGTTGCTAATAGCACAAGCCAAACCATTGACGTAAATAACTATCAAACTGGAAACTATTCGGTTTCTTTAATTATTAACGGAATAATTGCTGACACTAAGCAAGTGGTTATCCAATAACACAATTGAGCATCTGGCTATTTGATGGCCAGATGCTTTTAAAATATATAAATATGAAAACATTAGTACTATCCTTATTTACCTTTTTATCGGTATCAATTTCAGCTCAAAACCCATTAACGGCTGATGCAGGGCCTGATTTAGTAATTTGCAGTACTGTAGAAGATGGCATTGAAACTCATTTTATTGGTGGGCAGCCTAGTGCAACCGGAGGGGTACCTCCCTATACGTATTCTTGGAGTTTTTCTTATCCGAAATCTTGGTCGAATGATTCCTCTTATGCCTCCGATTTTTTTAATGATACCACTTTAGCAAACCCAACGGTAGTGTGGATGGAAATTTCCAATAAGTCTGAAATTCCACCGTTTGTTTTAATGGTTACAGACGCAAACGGAAACTCGGCCAAAGACTCTGTTCAAATATTAATGTCATGGTTTGCGGGTCAATTAATAGAATTTTACCCTCATATTATTCTTGGGGATTCTTTTTTTGTGTTTTTTGGGCCTGACGTGCATGGAGGTGTCGGCCCAGCGTCTTATTTGTGGCGGCCAAATAATGGATTGACTGACTCAACCCTTAGTTCTGATTTTTATATAAAACCAGATTCGGCTAGGTCATATTATGTAACTTTAACTGATTCAGTAGGGTGTACGCAAAGGGGTAACCCGAATTACATAGAATTCACAATTTGGCCTGTAGGTATTGAAGATGGGGTACCAAACATCAATATTAAGGTTTATCCCAATCCAGCCTCTGACTATATTCAAATTGAAAGGATAGACAATGCAAAAGAGGAACAATTTACATTGTATGATATATTAGGTAAAGTAGTTTTAAAAACCCAATTGAATTCTAATAATCAAATTATTGAAGTGAGTTCATTGGCTCGTGGGAGTTACTCTTTTGTAATTGGAGATAGTACGGGGAAGATTATTCTTAAATAACCTTGACTACCAAGAAGGGAAATTAATTTTGATATAGTAACCATTTCATTGTTTCCTTATGCATCATACACTATAAGCGAGCGTTTTTAGGCACTTACTTGGCAAATACACACAGGACACTTAATTACTTCAAGGCGCAACACCAGCTCTTTTAAATAGGTAATTAATTAGATGAGGGATTGCAGCACATTTCCTTGGCTTAAAAAAGGGGGGAGGATTCAAAATCAAAGCCTATTATGCTACGAAGCATTCTTAGGCTTCTTTCGTTTTAATAATAAATATCATATCCCGTATTTTTATTTGGATGGTTCTCGGGATTGCTCCGCATTCCCTCTACTTGCCTGAGGTAATTCAAAATTATAGCCCATTCTGCTAGCGCAGAATTTAGGCTTTTTTCGTTAATAAAATTTCTCAAGCTTTGCTTGGATAATTTTATTAACGAAAAAAGCCTATCACTTTCGTGATAGGCTTTACTTCTGTGGGCAATGAGGGATTCGAACCCCCGACCCTCTCGGTGTAAACGAGATGCTCTGAACCAACTGAGCTAATTGCCCAAGTACGTTTTCTAGTTTTTCAACTTTCGATCCGTATTCGTGATGCAAATGTACGTCAACCATTTAAATTGACAATGACATTATTTAATAATTTTTTAATGCGTCAGCAACAACAAAAGTACTGCCTCCCACATACACTACATCATCTTCTTGAGAATCAGCAATTGCCGCATTCAATGCCACTGAGACCGAGCTAAAAATTTTTTTATTTAATTTTTCTTTATCGAATAATTCGACTAATTCTTGAATGGGTTTTGCTCTTGGAATACTCGGCTCACACAAATAATAAACGGCATCCTTTGGTAGCAAACCCATAATTGCATCTGTATTCTTGTCATCAACCATTCCAAACACCATCCGAATGGTTGTCCTTTGCAAGTCCAGTAATTGCTTCATCGTATATATCAACCCTTCTTTATTGTGAGCAGTATCTGCAATAACTAACGGTTTATTTCCTATAATCTCCCAACGACCTCGCAACCCAGTATTTCGAACCATGTTCTCTATACCCTTAACTAAATGATTATTGCTTATTTCAAATCCATAAGCTCGTAATTCTTTAATAGCCACCACAGCCGTTTGGGCATTCTTTCTTTGATAATCCACCAGTCCAGATAACGCAATACTTTCCGACTGTTGATCTGCAAACACAATCTTAGCCCCCCGTAATTTAGCCTTTTCCAGAAAAACATGAAGAATATCTTCTTGTGTTTCACCAATTACAACGGGAGTTCCATCCTTAATAATACCGGCTTTTTCTGTCGCAATTAAAGGTAACGTCTCACCCAAAAATTGGGTATGATCTAATCCAATATTAGTAATGACAGATATCAATGGGTTAATCACATTCGTTGAATCTAAACGACCTCCTAACCCTGTTTCAATAATCGCAATATCCACCTCTTGCTTGGCAAAATAATGAAAAGCCAAACCGACAGTCCATTCAAAGAAAGAGGGCTCTAAATCACTTAAAAGCTCCGTTTTTTCCGCTACAAAATCCACCACCAACTGCTCAGGTATCATTGCTCCATTTACTCGAATACGCTCTCGGAAATCTATTAAATGAGGTGAAGTATACAAACCTACTTTATACCCAGCTTCTTGTAACGTAGAAGCAACAAAATGAGATGTAGATCCTTTTCCATTAGTTCCAGCTACATGAACCGATTTAAACCAACGCTCTGGATTACCTAACTTTGCACACAAAGCTATTGTATTGGACAAGTCTGCTTTATAGGCCGCTTTCCCTTGTCGCTGGTACATGGGCAACTGCGTAAACAGATAATCCAATGTTTCTTGATATGTCATTAATGAATTTGAAAGTCGTAGGTAATTCTACCTCTCTGCTCTATTGGCGCACCATTTTTAGCTTGCCATTTAGTTTTATATGCAGCATCTAGCGCCTTTTGAGTCAGACACTCCGCGGTATTAGTGGTTCCTTTCCCTACCGAGGCATACACCACTTTACCGTTTCGGTCTACCTTAATATCAACCACTACTTTACCTTCTTCTTGGCAATCATATACGGGTTTTGGTTTAGTTAGAGCTGCACGACCATCTAAAGAGTAATTTCCATTTCCCTGGCCACCTCCGGTATATCCTCCATCAGAGCCACCATCAGTTTGGCCTTTATTTCCGGGTTGATCATCAGGGCCATCTCCCCCACCACCATCGGTAGTTGGATTATTTAATTTATTGGCAATAGCAGCCATTTTCTTTCTTTGCTCTTCTTGTTCTGCTTTCTTTTTAGCTTCTGCTTCGGCTGCTTTTTCCGCTTCAATCTCTGCAGGAGTTTTCGTTTTAGGAACTTCTAATGCATCTTGCACATCCTGAGTAGTTACATCTGGAACAGAAGCCTCAGGTTGAGGCTCAGCAGGAGGAGTCACCTCTTCTTCTGGCTCTTTAATTTCTTCTACAGGAGCCGTAGCAGACTCTGGCTGGTTATCACCACTACCCATATCTGTAGTACCAAAATTAACCGTTAACCCCGTTTCAGGAATAGGTACCGTATGCGTTAGACCGTAAATCAAAAAAAACACTAAAAGGATGATATGAAACAACACTGTTCCAATTAGCCCTTCTCTTTTTTCTCTTTCTTTCGGTAGTGCAAACATTTATTTAGCTCTGGTGGCTAGCACCATTTGATATTTATTTCTATTCGCAATTTCCATTACTGCGACTACATATTGCACATCTACGGTTTCTTCTGGTCTTAATAAGAAGCCCGGCTTTTCTTCACCGGCTAACATAGATTGCAACGTTCTTTCCAATTGATCAAAACTTACTTCTCTTTGCCCTACAAAGTATTTCACATCTTTTGTAATCGAAACAGAAACTTGATTCTTTTTGGTTGTACGGGTACTTCCTTTTGGAAGTAAAACATCCACACCATTCGGACTAATCATGGTAGATGCAATAATGAAAAACACGAGTAACAAAAACACAATATCCGTCATAGACGACATATTGAATTCGGGACTCACTTTATTTCTTCCTTTAACTGCCATGATTAAGCTGGTTCTTGTAACATATCAATAAAACGTACAGATAACTCATCCATTTTATAGGCTACCTTATCAATTCTTCCGACTAAGATATTGTAACTTAAATACGCTATAATCCCAATAACTAACCCCGCAGCAGTAGTCACCATTGCTTGCATAATACCCCCAGCTAATTGATTCAACTCTACCGCGTTTCCGTTCGTGTTCATTTCATGAAAGGCAGACATCATACCAATTACAGTACCTAAAAAACCAATCATTGGAGCCGCACCCGCAATGGTAGCTTCCATAGACAAAGATTGCTCTAGCTTCGTAATCTCTAGTTTACCTTCATTCTCAATAGCAATACCTATATCCGCCATAGGCTTACCTACTCGCATCAATCCTTTCTCAATCATTCTTGAGTATGGATTATTTACTTCTTTACAGATTTGTCTAGCGCTTTGAATCTCACCTTTCATTACTGAATCTTTTACCCGCTCCATAAAAGAAGTATCTCCTTTTACCACTCTCGCAACAGATAAGTACCGTTCAATAAATATATATACCGCTACGATAGATAGAATTCCTAATGGAATCATAATATACCAGCCGCCACCGATAAGAAGACTCATTATTGATAAAGTCTCTTCAGCAGGAACAACTTCCGCTCCTTCCACTCCTGTGGTCATTTGTAAAAATAATCCGTAATTCATGATAATTTTATATTGAATTGATAACGAAACAAATTAGTTTCTATTGCTAAAACATTGTGTTTTCCAGGTAATAAAACAGTGCTCCTGCCAAATACCCCGACAAGGCTAATAAACTGATTTTTTTCATATACCACATGAAGTCAATCTTTAAAATACCCATAACTGCGACACCTGCAGCAGAGCCAATAATTAAGGCACTGCCTCCAGTACCTGCACAATAAGCTAAAAACTCCCAAAATGGATGATCCACTGGATAAGCGATACCCTGAACTAAAGGACCAACATCATACATACCCATAGCCCCTGCTACTAATGGCACATTATCAACGATAGAAGATAACAAACCAATAATTACATTGATAGCATAAATGTTACCTGACATTTTCACTTCTAACCAAGAGGCTAAATCAATTAATTGACCTGCACTTGATAAAGCTCCCACCGCTAGCAGAATACCTAAGAAAAACATTACTGATGGGGTATCTACCTTACGAATAACACCACTCACGGAAAGCATAGATTTTGCGTAAACACTTTTACGTTTATGAATAACTTCAGTCACCGCCCACATTAAGCCTAACCCAAATAGCACGCCCATAAACGGAGGTAAATGGGTGACTGTTTTATACACCGGAACAAAAAGCAAACTGGCCACACCTAGTACAAAAACTAAGTTTCTTTCCCGATCAGAAGTTATTCGAACATCATCTCCATCTGCTTTTTCAGGTCGCTGAATTTCTCCTTTCAGCGTAAAAGAAAGAATAGCGAGAGGCACCAACAAAGCAATCATAGAAGGCAAGAAAATACCTGTAATAATGTGTGAGGCCGTGATATTACCACCAATCCATAACATAATTGTGGTGACATCTCCTATGGGTGACCAAGCTCCTCCTGCATTTGCAGCAATAATTACAACACCTGCAAATAACCATAGGTCACTTTTATCTTTTATTAGTTTTTTTAATAAGGCCGACATCACAATGGCAGTCGTTAAATTGTCTAAAGCTGCCGAAAAGAAAAACGTAAGCAAACTAAGAATCCATAAAAGCTTCACTTTTTTCAAGGTCTTAATCTTGTCTGTAATTACGGCAAACCCGTCATGTGCATCAATTACTTCTACAATAGTCATGGCACCTAATAAAAAGAACAAAATTTCGGCAATATCAATTACATGATGAGACAACTCATATCCAATAAAATGATTTGTAACGGCAGCCATATCATCTTGCGATGCCATTATTTCACTTTGATGCCCAGAAATAAAGTTACCGAAGGACTTTAAAAAATCACCCGAATGCGAATACATTTCTGTTAAACTCCATGTGTAATCTAGTCCTAAGATACTTTCTGCTCCAAATACAAAAACAGTCCACACCAATACGCCTGTTACTAGAGCAGAAGCACCTTTATCAATATGAATATTGTGCTCTAACGCAATGGCTAAGTACCCAATTACGAATATGATAATCATCAAAGTATACATCTTCCTTAAACTTTTTTAGTAATTAAACCTTGTATTTTTACTTGCGTCAAAAAAAGACAATCTTTATCCAAATCCAAAGATAACTCCCAAGGTATTTGCAGGTATTTTTAAGAGAATACTTGTTAACATAGGATTATTAAAAATCACCTCCAAAACAGACTTAAAAAGCAGGTTTACGGCAGGTGAATCTCTCCGGAAGAGTGATTAAAATCAGCCCCGGTTACAGATTTTAAAACGTTTATTTTACCTTCCAATCTCAATACTCCTAA
>JBLFZF010000061.1:0-20323 GCA_047610145.1 Salibacteraceae bacterium
TATTTAGTGCTGTTGTACTTTGGTATTTCTTTAGAGAAGAAACAAAAAAGGGGGTGGTTCGTACGCTTAAAAATAAAGCAGCGATTGTAGGGGTTTTTGTATATGGTATTTGTTTCATGTTAATTATCGCCAATCAGTCTTTTAGAGAGATATTTAATCTGCCTGAGTTCGATTTAGGCTTTAACACCAATATTCCCACGTTAATCTTCACATATGGAGCCATGATGTATTGTTTGAATTATTTTGTACCCAAATTTATAGTGACAAAAAATGTGTAGGGTTGACATAATTAAGGCATAAATTAATGATGGAGTTTATAAAAGAATTGAAAACACGAAATGAACACTTGTTTTATTTCGGAGTTCTCTGTCTCGTTTTAGCATTACTTTTTTTTGTTTTAACAAAATTAACAACCCCCCAAGTTCAGGGGGTAAATGCATGGTATAAGCCATTAAAATTTGCTTTTTCTGTGTTTTTATTTTCATGGGCAATGGGGTGGTACTGTTATTACTTATCCGATTTCAATGTTGAACCATTCAATTGGACCATAATCATATTACTGGGCTTTGAAATTTTGTATATCGCCTTTCAAGCAGGAAAAGGGCAATTATCACATTTTAATATAAGCACTCCTGTTTATTCTGCTTTGTATTCGATGATGGGATTAGCCGCAGCTTTGGTAACGTTCTATACGGCTTATGTGGGCTGGTTGTTTTTTACGCAATCCTTTCCTGATTTACCCGTGTATTATGTTTGGGCCATTCGTTTAGGTATTATCATTTTCGTGATTTTTTCATTTCAAGGTTTTCTAATGGGGTCACGAATGAATCATAGTGTGGGAGGGCTGAATGATAATTCGAATTGGTTTATAGTAGGTTGGAGTAAAACAGTTGGAGATTTGAGAGTTTCTCACTTTATTGGAATGCATGCCTTACAATTATTGCCGTTTGTTTCTTTTTATATTTTTAAAAATACAAAAGCAACACTTATTATTTCGTTGCTGTATATGCTTTTAGCTTCGGCAACTCTTGTACAGGCCTTAAAAGGTAACCCCATATTTACCTCAAAGCGAGAGTAGAAACTAAAGCGTATGGATGGGTATGTGTCTCTATTCATGGAATAGTAGTTCAAAATTCCCAGAAATTTAAGCTGTTGGAATTTTGAGGGAATCATAAAATTATAGACAGATTAGTGTAAGCTAAGGATACGGTCATCTAGAGTCCTCAGACTCCTAATTACGGCTAGTACTGGAAGTATTTAGGGTACTGGATTGGTGACTAATTTGAGGTTATAGTGTTTGTTATTGTTCTTTTGATTGTTGCCAATGTGATACTCTTATTCGGTCTATCAACTTCCGCCTATGTATATATTGTTTGGAAGTACAAAATGTATGACTTAAGATAAGAAATAAGCGTTTAAAAAGACCGAGGTAATTCATAAGTATGGTCTGCTAAAAAAGAGGCTTTTTCCAAACAATAAAAAAAGGGCCCCTAAACAAATAAATAATTGAATACCATTATATCAAAATTCATATTCACCGTTAACTTCCATTAGGAATCTGTTTAGTATAATTGAACATTGAAACGGGCATCTGGTACGCGAAATATTTCTCTTACTATAATCAGCTCCGTTCAGTTATAGATATGCGTAAGTATTCATCATTCGTTTTATTGATTTCCTTTTTTATTTTCATAAATGGAAAAGCTCAAACTACTTCAGATTCAATTCAATTGAATAAACAGTATTACAGTATAGAGGAAGCTTTAAAAAATCCAGAGAACGTGTATCGCTTGGATTTAAGTAATCAAAACTTACAACTTCCAGATACTATTTGGTCTAGTTTCATCAATCTTCAGTACTTAAGTTTGAAAAATGATCACTTGAAGCAAATCCCAACAGGAGTCGGGTATCTTAAAAACCTGAAAGTACTGGATCTGAGTGGGAATGACTTTAAAGTATTACCTTCTACCTTTAGCAACCTATCGGAGTTGCAAGAGTTATTTTTAAATGATGATCAGTACTTTAAGTTTGATAAAAACATTTCTGTTTTAAGTACACTCCCAAACCTGAAGTCCCTTCACATTGAAAACGATGGTTTGAAATCCTTGCCTAAAAACATGTATAAACTGATTTATTTAGAATCCCTATATTTAAATAACAATCAGTTCAAAAAAGTACCTGAAGTTTTAAAAGAATTGAAAAACTTAGAGTATCTAGACTTTCATGACAATAAGTTTATGTCACCAATGAAAGGTTCACAAGAAAAAAACTTCGGATTTAAAATTAGGTTTTAAATCCTTTTTTTCAATGAGTGATCCTAAAATAGGAATACTTCTTAAAGAAATAAAAAGGCATGCGGTCTTTTAATGGGGCTTAATTATTTGGGGTGCTAAAGGGTGTCATGCGAGTTTCTAATAATGCATTTTTGCTTCGTTAATTCAAAAAAGGCAACGATGAAAAAAAATATTTCAATATTTCTAGGGGTATTTATGATTTTGGGAGCCATAGGGCATATGGCCTCCCCAGAATTGTATACCGAACTTATACCGAATTTTATACCTGAACTTGCGGCTCATATACTCGCCATCATTTCGGAAACCGCTATTGGGATTGCATTGATTATTCCACGCTTCAGAAAGTATGGAGGACTAGGTTTTATGTTTTTGATGCTAGCCTTTTTACCTATTCATATTTGGGATATGCTCAAAGAGGAGCCTTTCATCGGGACTAAAACGGTGGCTTCCCTTCGCATTGCCATTCAACTGGTATTGATCTATGCTGGTGGGTGGCTATTTAGAAAATAGGAAAGTTGATTTTTAATTTAATTGTTGTAATTTGGTTTCTATAGCTACTCAATTACGGATCCAAGCGATCTGTAAAATACATAGTTTGGCATGGATATCACATAGGCAATTATTGCTCCAATCAGGTTATAATAATTTATATGAATGGGGTTCTTTTGGGGTATGATTCTACTCCGTATTTGAATATTTTGAAATACCACATGAATTAATACGTAATGAATACTATTATTTTACCAGATGAATTAAGTGGAAACTCCGCGCTATCTATTGCGGTATATAATTACTCGAGTACAGAGGAAATTTCAAAACAACAAATTGTTCTGAATAAAAATACGTTTAGCTTTCTTCAAGAAGGAACCAAAGAAGTGTTTTTTGATAATTCTTCGTATGCGATTAATAATTCGCAGTTTTTATTAATGAAGTCAGGTCACTGTTTAATGACCGAAAAGCTTTCTAATGTGGCAGAACAGTATAGAAGTGTGCTATTCTTTTTTTCTAATGAAGCTGTTTTAAAATTCATACGAAAATTTGAGTTGAGTCCAACAATCGGCAAGGCCTATTACTCTACGTATTTATTTGATTATGATTCATTTATCAGGGTTTTTGTCCAAAGTATTATCGCTATATCTAACATGTCAAAATCACTTCAAAAGAATATTTTAGAGACTAAGTTTGATGAAATAATGGTCTACTTAATGGAAGTGAAAGGAGTAGATTTTCTCTATTCTTTAATTAATGATAGTGATACCCAAAATCAAAAATTCATTCAGTTAATTGAGAGTAATAAATTGAATAAACTCACTCTAAAAGAATTGTCTTTTTTAGCAAATATGAGTGTATCCACTTTTAAAAGAGAATTTGAAAAACATTTTAAAAGCTCTCCCAGTAGATGGTTTCAAGAGAAAAGATTGGAACATGCGGCCTACTTATTACAGAATACCTGGAAACGTCCTTCCGATATTTTTGAGGAAACTGGATATGAAAACCTGTCAAATTTTATTCAAGCATTTAAACTGAAATTTGGGGTGACTCCGAAACAATATCAATCTAAGTGAACTTTTAGCACTACTTTTTGGGCAGAAACAACTAGTCGGTTATGCGCAGCTCAACGTAAATTTGTGAGTATAATAAAAATACAAATTATGAGAAAATCAAACATTATTTTAGGTCTGTTTTTACTTTTATCCAGTCCCATTTTTGCCCAAAACACCTTTACTCTAGAGAGTGCTGATTTAGGCGGAGAAGCAACTACTCAGGAAGAGTTTAATGGCTTTGGTTGTACAGGAGAAAACCAATCGCCCCAACTTTCGTGGAAAAATGCACCAGAAGGAACCAAAAGTTTTGCAGTAACTATGTATGATCCCGATGCACCTACGGGCAGTGGCTGGTGGCATTGGGTAATGTTTGACATTCCAGTAAATACAAACGAATTAGTTACTGGAGTTGGAAATACTGAATTGAATTTGACTCCTGAAGGAGCTATTCAAAGTATTACAGATTACGGAATTAAAGGATACGGTGGTCCTTGTCCTCCAGAAGGTCACGGATTGCATCAATATGTGATCACGGTATATGCGTTGAAAACAGAAAAACTAGGACTTAACGACAGTACTAATGCAGCTGTAGTAGGGTATTACCTTTGGAATAACACATTGGCAAAAGCAAGTATTGTAGCCTACTACCAGAGAGAAACGAAATAAAAGTTCCGTTGCTTTAAGTATTTAAAATGGTTCATTAGCGCAAGCCTAAAAAGCTTGCGCTTTTTTTTGGCCATCGCTTCATCTTTTGTAACTTTCTGTACGCTGATAATTTAGCTTATTGGTCCAGTAGAAAATGGGCGCGTTTCGTCTTTTTTTCATGAAGTAAATTGAAGGGCTGATTGCATATAGTAACGGATAGTTAGCTTTAAGTTTATGGTCTTATTATAGCCGCTAGCTCTACTCAATAATGTAAACTAGTGCGTTTCATAATGTAGAGGAAGAAATTAAATAGAGATTTAAAATAAACGAATGCAAATTCGAGTTATTTGGATTGCTCTACTCAAAAAAAAATTTAGTTGCTATCAGCGTAATTCTCGTGTCCGGTTTCAATTAGAATAAAAGGTATTTCACTGAAGTTCATAGTTCCCTTTGATAATAAATAAAAATGAACAACGCCACCTTTATCTCCCCGTAACTTTCTGTAATAGTTGCGGTTTAATCCCCCACACTTGAATAGCTTGAATTTGGCTTCAACAGAGCCGGTATACTATGCGCATAGAAAGAATTATATAAAGCACGTATTTTCAATCTTGAGGGACTCTGATGCTGGGTAACATAGAAAGTGTAGTATCGGAATTAATAATTTAATTGGAACGACTCCTCATTTAAGATTAAGGATAAATGCGAAAACTATTTGCATTATTTTCTTTAATAAGTAACTATTGGTACAAATTTTGGTAATTTGCCTATCGAATAAATAAATTTAAATGATGAAAGAAATCTACACGATAATTATTGTTTTTCTGTGCTTTACAGGGAATGCACAAAATTTCAATGATGTAAAAAAAGTAGCAGAAAGTAAAATGGCAGAAGCCAATTATAGTGCTGGTTTAAGCGAAGAAGAAGTCGTGGAAGGTTTAAAAGAAGCATTAAATATTGGCGTTGAAAAAGGAGTCGAACAAGTATCAAAGCCAGATGGTTTTTTCAAAGACCCAGAAATAAAAATTCCTTTTCCTGAAGAAGTAAAGGAGGTGGAGCGTAAACTTCGAAAAATGGGTCAAGGAAAAATGGTAGATGCCGCTATTGAATCTATTAACAGAGCTGCAGAAGATGCGGTGATTGATGCCAAAGATATTTTTATGGTGGCGATAAAAAACATGACACTTACAGATGCTATTGGTATTTTGAAAGGGGATAAAGATGCCGCTACTCGGTATTTAGAGAAATCGACTCGTGCTGCTTTAGTTGTGAAATTTAAGCCCACTGTAAAAGTTTCACTTGAAAAAGTAGGAGCCACAAGATATTGGAACTCCATGTTTTCTACCTACAATAAAATACCATTTGTGACGAAGGTTAATCCTGATTTAGACGACTATGCTACCGATAAAGCCATTGATGGTTTGTTTGTTCAGATTGCTAAAGAAGAATTAACAATAAGAGAAAACCCTACCGCTAGGGTAACGGATCTTTTGAAAAAAGTATTTGAAAATTAAATTGTTAATCAAATGAAGTTTGTCATATTACTTACGCCTAGCTAAAACTAGAATAGATAATGACCTTTGGTAAACGAGGTACTATGAAATTAGTTAAAATAACAACTGCGTATCGTTGTATTCAATGACTGAAAGCGATACATCATTTTCAGTGAGAACATAGTTAGAAACATACTTTGCCGTAATTCCAGAAGGCTGAGCTGGTGTTAGCTTTTCTTTTAAAATAGTGTAATCGGTCGTTTTTTGTCCAGTTTGAATAAATCCAAATCCGTGAAACTGGCCTTCTTTGATTAAAATAAAAGACTCTTCATTGGTTTTTCTACCTGCTTCCCAAATCACAAAATTGAGCGGGTTTTCTTGCTGACTCCCAATCAGTTCTTCAAAGTGAGTATTGTGCTGTTCATCCGTTATATGTTGGTTAACGGGAACCGATATTTGACATAGCGAAGGACTCAATTCATAGTGTTTCACCAACTCAAATAAATTTTCACGAGCACTTAATAAACTATATGCCGTAAGCAAAGACTTTCCAATAAACTTGCCCTTTATGATTCCTACACGCCAATTATCGTTTTGATCTTTGTAATAACTCAAATTATATTTGGTAGGCGGATTTTTTTGGCTCTTATTATATGGGGGCCAATACTTACGTATTTCTGAATCTTCGTGTAACAAGGCCAATATTTCTGAACCCGTTAAAAAGTAATCTACTTTACAGACTTCTTTGTGGAACCCACTAGACTTTTCCGAAGTTTTCTTACCCGAGAAATGTTGGCCAACTCGTGTTCGAATTTTCACTGCCTTACCAATGTAAAGAATTTCGCCTTTATCGTTTTTTAAGTAATAGACACCTGGTTTTTCAGGTAGATTGGAAAAAGACTCCAAATCAAGTCCAGAGGGTAAGTTAACCTCTTTGCCATTTGTTAAATAGGTCTTCCAAAATTGCTTGTAGTCTAATCTAAATAGCTCATGTAATAACTGCACAGTGGCTTTAGTATCGTTCATTGCTCGGTGAGCATCCACAATTCTAATTCCAAAATGCGAACAAATATTTCCTAATGAATACGATTTTTTTCCCGGCACCATTTTTCGACTGTAACGAACGGTGCACATTTTTTTAGATGGCATGGGGTACCCACATTCTTCTAGTTCCTTTTCAATAAACGAGTAGTCAAAATTTACATTGTGCGCAACAAATACCTTATCTTTTAAAAGATCGGTGACCTTAGAAGCGATATAATGAAAGGGTGGCGCATCTGCTACCATTTGATTGGTAATACCAGTCAAATTAGTAATAAAAGCAGGGATGTGCATTCCTGGATCTACTAACGAATCAAATTCTTCAATAATTGATTCTCCATCAGTAATAACGATGGCTATTTCGGTGATTTTGCCTGTACTGGCATTTCCTCCGGTGGTTTCTATATCTACTACGGCAAAAAGCATGAAACAAAAGTATTGCGAAAGAGGCTTTCTTGAATAGGGTTTATCCGCTAATTAAAAAATAATATCATATTTGTTAAATCAATCAACAAAATCAGAGATAAGAATGAAGTCCTTGCTTAATGTGTTTCAAATACTACTTATTTGGATATGGACTGCATTCATCTGCCTAGTAGGGTTGGTTTTGGTCATCGGTTTCAGTCAGCAATTTACTATTTATTGGACATCTCAGTTTTGGTCGGGTTTTATTTTCGGAATATCTGGGGTGAAGTTAAAAGTGGTGGGGGTAGAAAATATACCCTTAAATGAATCGGTTATTTACGTATCTAATCACTCTTCTTCTTTTGATATTCCAGCGCTGTTTTGGGGAATTCCAGTTCCATTATTTTATTTGGCCAAAATGGAATTAAAAAACATTCCATTTTTCGGTTGGTTTATCCAAGCTGTTGGGATGGTATTTGTGGATAGAGCGAATCATGTAAATGCCATGAGCAGTTTGATGAAGGCGGGGAATGAAATTAAAAAAGGAAAGAATATCATAACGTTTCCAGAAGGTGGCCGAACCCGTGATGGTGAGATTAAACAATTTAGAAGAGGTTCGTTTATACTTGCTTTAGAAAACAACATCGACATTATTCCAATCGCTATTTCTGGAGCAAGAGCAGTAAACCCTCCTGGTTACCGTATTACTCCGGGTACCATTACAATAACCATAGGTAAACCATTTAACACCCGAGAATACGATTCAAAAGAGCCAGATTTTTATGCGAAAGAGGTAGAGAATTGGGTGAGAAATACGGTGGCTAAAATTTAAAATTTCGGCAAATTAGGCGCGTATTTAAGTAAGGAAAAACGTTGAGTGGAAATCCAGAGAGTTTAAATAAGATGTAAAGAACAATATGATTATCCGTAAAATTCGGCAATCAATCGTTGCATTTCTGAATGAATCAATCCATTGGTGGCTAGGATTTCTGACCCATCGGTATATTCCTTTTTATCGGTAAAGAAACCTGATTTTCCACCAGCTTGTTCTACAATAAAAGCACCAGCTACTACATCCCAAGGATTTAAACCATATTCGTAAAAGCCATCAAATCGGCCGCAGGCTACATAGGCTAAATCAACAGCCGCTGAACCTAAACGTCTTAAACCGCGTGTGTTTTCCATGAAATATCGAAGCGATTGTAAAAACCCTTCCATCTTGTCAAAGTCGTGATATGGAAATCCAGTTGCTAAAAGGGTATCGCTCATTTTAGCTGTTTTGGTTACCGATATTTCTTTCCCGTTTAAAAAGGCTTTTGACCCTTTCCAAGCGTAAAAACATTCGTCTAAATTTATTTCATACACAATTCCAATAACGGGATAGCCATTTTGAGTTAATGCAACAGAAATAGAGTAGAGCGGAATTCCATGAATGAAATTGGTGGTACCATCTAAAGGATCAATAACCCAGTTATATTCTTCCCCTATTTTAGTAGAGGTACCTTCCTCGGCAATAAAGCCTGCTTCTGGTAGCAGGTTTCCTAGTTCAGCGACTAATTGTTGTTCGGCTGTTTTATCCACAAAACTGACTAAGCTATTTAAGCTTTTCGTCTCCACAACCGCTTCGGTAAATCCTTTTCGTTGTGAGATGATGTAGGCGCCTGTTTGCTTGATTACCTGAATGGCATCCTCGCAAATAGCTTGAAAATTTGACTTACTTGCCATGGGTTTATTTAATTCGTGTAATCTCTAGATCCAAAAATAGAAGATCCAACTCGAATCATATTTGATCCGTTAGCAATCGCTAATGGGTAATCGTTACTCATACCCATAGAGAGAATATCAAAATCCGATTTAAACGTTTTGCATTTATCAAAAAGACTATGCAATTTTCCAAATTCTTCTTCTACCACCGAAGTAATACCGGTGTTTGTTCCCATTCCCATAAACCCACGAATATTTATGTTTTGGTAATGGCCAAATTCATTTTCTTTAATGATATCGTAAGCTTCTGCAAATTCAAATCCTGTTTTAGAATCTTCACGGGCAATATGTACTTGAATTAAAACATCAATAACACGGTCGTTTTTTAGAGCTTGTTTGTTCACCTCCGCTAATAAACGTTCGCTGTCGATAGAGTGAATTAAGGAAACAAAAGGAGCAATGTATTTGACTTTATTGGTTTGCATTCTGCCAATCATATGCCACTTAATATCTTTGGGCAGAACGGCTTCTTTATTCCGCATTTCTTGCGCTTTGTTTTCTCCAAATATCCGCTGACCCCATGCATATGCTTCTTCAATAGCTTCTACAGGTTTTGTTTTGGATACCGCTACTAAGTGTATTTCCTCTGTTAAGGCTGGTTTGATATTCGATAAATTTTCTGCAATACTCATACGCTTGAATTAATGATCAAAAATAGAATAAATGGTTAAGCCACTCCTAAGTTTAGGCTCAATCCACGTGCTTTTTGGTGGCATAATTAAACCTTGGTCGGAAATAGCAATAAGTTGATCTACTTCTACAGGATATAAAGCAAAGGCAATATCTGCGATTCCTTTCTTTACCATTTTCTCCATTCCCTTTAAGCTTTTGTCTCCGGCATAAAAATGCATGCGGCTATCTGTTTTTATATCTTCTATACCTAAAATAGGTGTGAGGATAGTTTCGGACAACTGGTGACTGTCTAACTGAGAAATAGTGTCGTTGGGATCTATTAAGTTTTCATTCAGAATCAATTGATACCAGTTCCCGTCAACAAACATATGGATATGATGCTTTTGGTTTGGTTTTGATTTCTTTTCCAGCTTCTCTACGGTATATGATTTACTTATTTTTTCTAATAACTGATCCGTACTTACATTGTTTAACCCGCTGACCAAACGGTTAAAAGGTAAAATATTTAATTGATGATCCGATACGAGGTAAGCCATGAAATAATCATAGGCTTGTCCGAAATCTCCGCCATAATAAGAGCCTAGATCTTTTGAAAGTCGGGCAGAAGAGGCACATCTGTGATGTCCGTCAGCAATGTACATATCGGGTACTTTACTAAATGCATCTACCATTTTATTTAAATCCTCGGTATCAGAAATTAACCATAAATTATGAATCGTTCTATCGGTAGTTGAGAATTCATATTCTGGACGAGTCTGGCTGTATCGTTTTAAAATATCATCTACCGAGTCTTGGTGTTTATAGGTAAGTAAAACCGGCTCGGCATTAATTTTTGTTTCTTTTAAGTAATTCGCGAAAATAGCTTCCCGTTTGGTTAACGTATTTTCATGTTTTTTGACATGACCTTCGTTAAAGTCGTCAATATTTACACCCGCAATAACGCCAATAAACGATTGATTATTATTTTTTATTTGCTGGTAGACATAAAATTTGGGTTGCTCATCTCGAATAAAAATACCGTTATCTCTAAATTCTTCGTAGCGAGAACGAACTTCTTTATACCGCTCCTGCATGGTTAAATCACCATGATCATTTAACCCGTAGGTAGGTGTGATCACATGTAAAAATGTATACGGGTTTGCGGCTAGCTTTTGTTTGAAATCTTTTTTAGAGTAATTGATGTAGGAACGAGATCCCACCAAACTAACCCGGTTACGGTGAGGTCTAATTGCTCTAAACGGAATAATATTAGCCATTAACGTAGTGTATTGAAGTGATTGGTTGAGAAATAGATGAACATCGCTAAAAGGTATGAGGCGATGTTCATCTATTCATTCAAATTTTTATTTCTTGAAATTATCTGCAACAATCCATTCTTTAGTTCCATGAGTGTGATTGTAAAATCCGTTACTAGATTTCGCTCCTAAATGACCTGCAGTTACCATGTTTACTAATAGTGGACACGGGGCATACTTCGCGTTTCCAAATCCTTCGTGCATTACACGTAAAATAGAAAGACACACATCTAAGCCAATAAAATCAGCTAGTTGTAATGGACCCATTGGGTGTGCCATACCTAATTTCATAACGGTATCAATTTCCTCCACGCCAGCAACACCTTCATGTAAAGTAATAATGGCTTCGTTAATCATTGGCATTAAAATACGGTTAGCTACAAAACCGGGGAAATCATTCACTTCTGTAGGCGATTTCTTTAGCTTTCTAGATAAATCCATAATGATTTTCGTTACGGCATCGGTTGTTTGATACCCACGAATAATTTCCACCAATTTCATGACCGGCACAGGGTTCATGAAATGCATTCCAATTACTTGTTCCGGACGAGAAGTAACCGCAGCAATTTGGGTAATAGAAATAGATGAAGTGTTAGATGCTAAAATAACTTCAGGAGCACAAAGCTCATCTAATGTTTTGAAAATCTTTAATTTAAGATCTACATTTTCTGTAGCTGCTTCCACAACTAATCCAATACCGTCAACCCCTTCGGCCATATCTGTATAAGTAGTCAGGTTGGCAAGAGTAGCAGCTTTGTCTTCGGCAGAAATTCTGTCTTTCGCCACCATTCTATCCAAGTTTTTGGTTATTGTAGCCACGGCTTTATCTAATGATTCTTGTCGGATATCAATTAATGAAACTTTATATCCAAACTGTGCAAAGGTGTGAGCAATTCCATTCCCCATTGTACCTGCACCTATAACGGCAACTTTTTTCATTCTGTGTTCTTTTTAAAAATCAATAATAGGCCCAAAACACGTGGTTTTGGGCGTGCAAATTAGTTCATTTTTACGGTAATATGGGTATTGGAATATGTGCAAATTATAGCTGCTGATTTTAAAGATATTAAGATATACATTATTCCATAGGAATAAGCCAAAGAACTTTTGTCTAATCAACAGGTAATGAATGGAACAGGTAATAATCATTTCGCTTATTACCTCGCAAGAGGTCTAAATATATATATAGGCGAATTGTTTAAGGAGGGGTTATTTTTTTTGGGGAAGGTATCCCCTGTTTTCGAAATTTTCTCTAAAAAAAGATCAACCTGTTTTTTAGGGTTGATCTTTTTTAATAATAGGCTCTTTCTTGGAATAAAAAGAGTCTATGCTAAATAATTATTTCAAATATTCTTTAATTAACTTCGGTTAACAATGAATATACGTTAAGAAATTAGTATCTACTTAAAGAAAAAGAGAGATGGAATGAATACGTCAGAACTTTATAGATAGTAAGAAAAAACAGCGTTGCCACCAAGGGCTTCGTTTCATTTAGGTAAGCAAAGTATAGATAAGGGTAGAGCATGGGGTATACCCGCTCTATTTGCAAGGAAATAAATTGTGACTCCTGAAAAGAGTGACGTCCATTTAAAGAAATAGTAACAGAAAGTTAGATCAATATGGAGAGACTTTAGGAGACCAGTTTTATTTCATAAATGGGAAAGCTATTGATTCAGGGTTTAATGGAGGCGATTATATCTATTCGGTATAAGGAATAAAATGAACCAGGTAATGCAACTTTTAAACATAATTGCGCCTATTTTTATACTCTTAACATTCATCGCATTGGTATAAGTTATGAATTTCAATTATATGCCCAAGTTGGATTGGGAATATGGGTATATACAGGTTTGGGGACTAATGCTTATGCCATGAATTACCATGCTACAGTAATTTAAAAGTAGAAAATAGATGTAAGTAGCAGATGTGGTTTCAAACAATACAAAGTAATGAGAACAATAGGTAGAATTGATAAAGCGGGATTTCCAGAACTGATTTTAGACAATATTGACGTTAAAATTGATACGGGAGCGTATACCTCTTCTATTCATAGTCATGAAATACGTAGGGTAGATAATCATATTGAATTTAAACTTTTAGATCCTTCGCACCCAGAATACAATCACAAGGTTTTTAGAACGGATAACTTTAGAGAAAAAGAAATAAAGAGTTCCAACGGTGTTTCGGAAATAAGGTTTTTGGTGCAAACTATAATCTTATTATTTGAGCAGGAATATCCTATTGAATTGTCGTTAAGTGAAAGAGGGAGTATGAAATATCCTGTTTTATTAGGTAGAAAGTTCCTTAATAAAAAGTTTATCGTGGATAGTTCAAAAAAAAATATCTCATTTAAATTATTACCATAAAAAACACTAATTCAAACTAAAAGTAAATAAGTAAAACATGAAAATAGCGATACTATCCAGAAACCCACAGTTGTATTCTACCCGAAGATTAGTAGAGGCCGGAGAAGCAAAAGGTCACGAAATGATTATAGTCGATCATTTAAAATGCATTATTGAACTGGAAAAAAAGGATCCGAGAATTTATTATAACGGGGAATATTTAAACGACATTGACGCTATTATTCCAAGAATTGGAGCTTCCGTAACTTTTTACGGGACTGCCGTAGTTACCCAGTTTGAGATGATGGATGTTTTCTCTGCGGTTAAATCACTCGCCTTAACCCGCTCACGTGATAAATTAAGAAGTCTTCAAGTATTAGCTAAAGCAGGAGTAGGGTTGCCAAAAACTATATTTACTAATTATACCAAGGATGTGGATCATGTAATTAAAGCAGTTGGGGGAGCGCCATTAATTTTAAAATTACTTGAAGGAACTCAGGGGCTAGGTGTGGTGCTTGCCGAAACGTATAACGCAGCCAACTCTGTACTGGAAGCATTTAACGGATTGAAAGCAAGGGTAATCGCTCAGCAGTTTGTGAAAGAGTCTGGAGGAGCCGATATACGTGTATTTGTGGTAGATGGTCGTGTGGTTGGAGCAATGAAACGCCAAGGTAAAGAAGGTGAATTCCGATCAAACCTGCATAGAGGGGGTAGTGCTAAAATTATTGAGTTATCTGATGATGAAGAAAACACCGCATTGAAAGCAGCTAAGGCTATGGGTTTGGGAGTAGCAGGTGTAGATATGCTACAATCGGATAAAGGACCTTTAGTTTTGGAGGTAAACTCTTCTCCAGGTCTAGAAGGTATTGAGACAGCTACGGGAAAGAATATCGCAAAAGAAATAATAAAGTATATCGAACGAAATGTCTAACGCTAAATTTGTGTTACTCGGTAAAGAAATCAAGAAAGGTGAGAGTACTGTTCTTGAAATCAATGTAGCTAAATTGCATACCAGAAATAGTTTAAGCATGCCGGTTATTGTGGATCGCTCAACTTTAGATGGTCCGATACTTTTGTTACTGGGAGGAGTGCATGGTGATGAAACTAATGGAGTAGGTATTTTACGTGATATTATTCGTAAAGGCTACCATAAACCAAAGCGCGGTACCATTATATGTATTCCTGTATTTAATGTATTTGGATATTTAAATCAACAACGAGAATTCCCAGACGGAAGAGATCTAAATCGCATGTTTCCGGGCTCTGCTTCAGGTTCCTTAGCAAGTCAGTTTGCCTATAAATTTAGCAAGGAGATTGCCCCTTTTGTAGATTATGTTTTAGATTTTCATACCGGAGGTGCAGGAAGAGAAAACTATCCGAATGTACGTTGTGTATTTAAAGAAGAAGAAACGCTTCAGTTGGCCAAAGTTTTTGGCGCTCCATTTATTGTTAATTCCAAGTATATTGGAAAATCGATTAGAGAAGTGTTCAAAAAATTGGGGAAACCGATCTTATTGTTTGAAGGAGGAAAGTCTCTTGAATTAGATCAAAAGGTAATTGATTGCGGAGTAGAAGGAGCTCTCAACATTATGAAGCATTTAAAAATACAAGACGGTGATTTGGTAAAGAATGGCAACCCCGTTTTTGTCAATAAAAGCAAGTGGGTGCGTGCGCCATATTCGGGTTTGTTTCAACACTCAGTGAGCAACGGGTCTTTTGTTAAAAGGAGACAGTTAATCGGTAATATTTCAGATCCGTATGGAAGTTTTGAGAAGAAAGTATTAGCTCCAAATGACGGTTATGTTTTTGGCTTAAATACGGCTCCTATAGTATACCAAGGAGATGCTATATTTCATCTAAGTTTAGAAACCTTCACAGATTTTTCACTCATATAATCAATGACTTACCACTGAGGAAGACAGTAGTGTTAAATTCAGTAAATTTCTACCTGAGTTAACCGAATGATAAATATCGAAACGACATAAGTCATAAAGTTTTTTTAACGGTTTGGGAGTAATCTCAAACCATTTTTGTTTTTAAATGGTATTTTGCATTTTAAATAAAATGAAAGGGTATGATAAAAGTTAGTGTAATGTATAGAAAAGTTATCCATACGAAATTTGATGTCGAGTATTACAAGAACTTTCATTTACCCATGGTTATAAACACGATAGGTAACACTCTGTTAAACGTAGAGTTGAACGTGGGTAAGGGAAAATCTCCTTATGTGGCTATAGCTCATTTAACATTTGGTTCAATGGCTGGTTTTAAGGAGGCTTTTCTTCCTCACTTAGGTAAGTTTCAAGAGGATGTTCCAAATTTCACCTCCTTAAATCCAGAAATGCAAATAAGTGATGTACTTCTAATAAGTAGTTGAACGCATCATCTTAATATTCCCTCTATTTAAAATTAAAATCATATGATTCAGTCATTTAAACAAAAACCTTCGTTATTAGAATCTTACGATACCATTGTTATTGGTTCCGGAATGGGTGGGTTAGCTACCGCATCTATTTTAGCGCAACAAGGGCAAAAAGTAGTGGTTTTAGAAAGACATTACGTTGCCGGTGGGTTTACCCACGTGTTTAAGCGTAAAGGGTATGAATGGGATGTTGGTATTCATTACATCGGGGAGGTTCAAAGAGAATCAAGTATGATGAAGAAAATGTTTGATTATGTCACAGCTGGTGAATTGAAATGGGCGGATATGGGCGAAGTTTATGATCAAATTATTATTGGTGATCAAAAATTCGATTTTGTAAAAGGCGTTAAAAATTTCAAGCTTAAAATGACGGAGTATTTTCCGGAAGAACAAGATGCCATATCGGCTTATGTAGATTTGGTTTTTAAAGCCGTAAAGAGTAGTCGCTATTTTTACATGAATAAAGCACTCCCGAGCTTTATTCGTTTCATGATTGGTGGTTTTTTGAAACGTCCATTTTTGAAGTATTCTGATAAAACAACAGATGAGGTTCTGCGCTCACTTACCCAAAACGAATTACTTATTAAAGTTCTTACGGGGCAATATGGTGACTATGGCTTATCGCCTAAAAAAAGTAGTTTCGCCATGCATGCAACTGTTGCCCGTCATTATTTTGATGGAGGTAGTTTTCCAATTGGAGGGTCTTCTCAAATTGCAAAAACTATAGATCCTATTATTGAGGCAGCTGGCGGTACCATTTTAATCAATGCAGAAGTAGCAGAAGTGATTATTGAAAACAATCAAGCTACAGGCGTTAAAATGAACACAGGTCAAATTATTTCTGCGAAGAATGTAGTGAGTAGTGCCGGTATTATGACAACCTATTCTAAAATTCTACCTGCGGCTATTGTAAAGAAACATAAATTCAAAGAACAATTACAAAAGGTAAACCGCTCGGTGGCGCATGCAAGTTTATATATCGGTTTAGAAGGAACACCCGAAGAACTGGGGATTACGAAACCCAATTTATGGGTGTATCCTGCCGAGGGTGATCACGATACTTGTGTAAATAATTACCTAGCAGATGTATCGCAACCATTTCCGGTAGTATATATGTCTTTTCCCTGTGCGAAAGATCCAGATTGGCCGAATAGATATCCGGGTAAAAGCGCTATTGATATTATCACGTTGTTACCCTATGAAATCTTTGAAGAATGGGAAAATACCAAATGGAAGAAAAGAGGAAGGGAATACGAAGCCCTGAAAGAAGAGTTTGCCCAACGATTGTTGCGCGAGTTGTATAAGCAAATGCCTCATATAGAGGGAAAAGTGAGCTGTTATGAATTGTCGACACCGCTAACTACACAACATTTTGTGAATTATGAAAAAGGAGAGATTTACGGATTAGATCATAGTCCATCACGTTTTAGACAAGATTTTTTAAAGCCTAAAACACCCATTAAAAACTTTTATTTAACGGGGCAAGATATTGTAACAGCTGGGGTAGGCGGGGCTTTGTTTTCTGGCGCAATAACGGCTATTGCCATGACAGGTAAGAATATTTTGAAACAATTGAAGTAAGATTCTATGTACCTTTGCGCCTTAATTTAAAGTATGCGAAATCAAGAAATACGTACCGTTGATGTCACGCAATATATCACACCATTGCGCGAAGGAGGTTCATTGCCGGCTATTGTTAAGGCGGATGATGATTTTCTTTATGTGTTGAAATTTAGGGGCGCTGGACAAGGAAAAAAAGTATTAGTTTCTGAATTTATTAGTGGTGAACTGGCTCGAGTTATGGGTTTAAATGTTCCTGAGTTGGTTTTTATGAACCTAGATGACTCTTTTAGTAAAACCGAACCCGATGAAGAAATTCAAGATTTATTAAAGTTTAGTGTCGGGTTAAATCTCGGACTTCATTATTTATCAGGTGCCATTACCTACGACCCATTAGTCTCGGTTGCAGACGCCATTTCGGCTTCAAAGGTAGTGCTGTTAGATATGATGGTGAGTAATATTGACCGTACTGTAAAGAACACTAATTTATTAAATTGGAAAAATGAACTATGGTTAATTGATCATGGAGCGAGTTTCTATTTTCATCATGATTGGGATAATTGGAAACGTCATTTAGAGCGAAGTTTTCCTGCGGTAAAGGACCATGTTTTGTTAGAAAAAGCGACAAAATTGAAAGAATCGGCTATTGAAATTCAAAAAAAAATCACGGATGAGGTGGTACATGAAATCATCTCTAAAGTACCCGAAGATTGGTTGGAAGATCCGTCAGAGCAAATGAGTTCCGATGAAATGAGAGCTGCCTATGCAGAATTTATTTTTTCGCGGTTGTTGAAAATGGATGTCTTAGTAAAAGAAGCGCAAGATGCCAGATAAATATACGTTTGAATATGCCATTGTTCGCCTAGTACCTAGGGTAGAGCGAGAAGAGTTTTTTAATGTTGGAGTAATTTTATTTAGTAAACGATTAAAGTATTTAGGGGTGAAATTTCATGTGAACTCAAGAAAACTTGCGGTATTTACGAATGAGTTACAAGTAGAAGATGTAGAGAAGTATTTAAAGTCGTGGCACTCCATTTGTTCAGGAAATTCTAGCGGAGGAGCTATTGCAGAATTTGAGCAATCCGATCGGTTTAGATGGTTGGCTGCTTCTCGAAGTACGATTATTCAAAGTTCCAAAACTCATCCTGGTTTATGCGAGAATCCGGAAAAGGAACTGATGGCTATTTTTGAAAAATATATTTTGTAATTCTCATGAAAAGTAGCGTTTGTATAGATTCCATAATCTGTCAAATTACGCGGCTGCTTTTTAAGTAAATGATCATCCCAACAATAGGTAGCCCAGTACCTTTGAAAAAATAATGGAATTGCAAACTAAAATCACGCCAGAAATGGTACATATTTAGTTTACCGGTTTTGTGTCGCATATGAGGGATTGTTTTTTTTGTAAGTAAAAAAAGTAAATCCTGAAATGGGTAAATAAATTTAAAGAAGTTGCGGAAACAACTAGTTAATCTCTAAATGGTAGTCGCTGACTTACCGATTAAATTAGATTTGCACACACAAGGTATGGAAATAAATAACACATTGAAATTTAGTCGGTTCGATTTATCTGAAGATAGATCTTTAAGAGCCTGGAGTGCGGCAGATGAATACTTGCTTTCAGTATTTAAGGAAGAAGTAGAGCCGTCTTCTGTTGCTATTTATAACGACCGATTTGGCTTTTTGAGTGGCCATATACATTCTATTTCCCCAGTGGTGGTTACGACCAATAAAAGTCAGGAGCAAGCTATTTCGGCTAACTTGAACCAAAACGGGCTTTCTGAGCTAACCTTTTTATCTCCTTTTGAAGATATAAAAACACCGGTGAATCGAGTACTCATGAAAATGCCGAAATCGCTAGGTATGTTTCAGTTGTATCTTGATCATTTAGTACGAAACTCTACAGATGAAGTGACCGTAACTTTTGCGTTTATGACTCGTCACTTTAGTGCCTCTCTTCTAAAAATGGCTGGCGAGTACTTTGAAGTGGTGGAGCAGAGTAAAGCAATAAAAAAAGCGCGTTTAATTCATCTTAGTCAAAAAAGACCGCGTGTGAAAAGAGATTTAACGACTTCTATTTCTTACGCAGACAGAATATATAAGCAATACCTGGGAGTTTTCTCTTCGGATCATATTGACTATGCAACCCAGTACTTTCTTGAAAATATAGCGACCGATGAAAGTCAGGAAACCGTTTTAGATTTAGGTTCTGGAAATGGCGTGATCGGTATCGAAATAGGGTCGAAACTACCCGGGGCAGAAATTCATCTTTTAGACGATTCTATTTTTGCGATAGAATCGGCCAAGCTTAATAGTACAGGGGAAGAATTTCATCATCATTACGCCAATGACTTAGAAATTTTTAAAGATGAAACCTTCGATTTAATTGCCTCTAACCCACCGTTTCATTTTGAGTATGATATCAATATTCAAATTCCAATAGCATTATTTAAAAGCTGTTATCGGTGTCTTAAAACAGGAGGGGAGTTGCAGCTAGTCGCTAATAAACACTTAAACTATTTAACGCATTTAAAACCTATTTTTAATAGTGTTGAAGTACTGGCCGAAAATCAAAAATTTGTTGTCTATAAGTGTGTGAAATAAAGTTGGCGTAATGCTTTATTCTGGTTGTAGATATGCTTTTAACCTATGTTTTGGAGTAATGTACATTACTGTATTTTGCTGTATTCGAACAGTATATATACCCACGCATACATAAAATTACCATTTGTATGTAGTAGAGATGTTGGGTGTGTTTGTTTAGCTAAAATATTTCACACAACGGACTACCTTCTATTTAAATGTATGAGTTAGTTATACTAGAATATACTAGGTCTATGCAATTTATTCAGCTACCAAGAAAGACAATTTAACACGACTGC